>CAYUNA010000356.1:0-5364 GCA_964445895.1 uncultured Saprospiraceae bacterium
AAAAAAAATCTTAGTCCTAAAATTCCACGAATAAATACGTCCGAGTACTTAAGGAACACAAATTTATTTATTTCCCATTCCTGAGTATCGGAACAAGTTTATCAATAGGCGTTTGTCCGACTACTTAAAAGATGGATTTTCTAAGTTTTTTGCATAAATGTAAGCAAAAATTTAGCATTTTAAAATAAAGACCTGAACCAATCCCAATATCGAAATTGAATATTTGCTCATTTCTCAGAGTTTTTCAAAGAAAAAGACTGAATTTTTGATAAAATCCAGTCTTTCCCCTTTAAAAACCCCGAGATGCAGACTATAAAAATAGCCTGAAATACGGTGATTTTGCACCGCGTTCCTAATAAAAATCCGGGATAACCCCTGTGATTATTTTATCGTTTTCGCTTCTTTTTGTTTCCTGCTGCTGCATCTCGTTCCGCTTGAATTTTCTGCTGTTCCTCCAACGCCTTTGCCAAACGTTCCTGGAAGCCACCTTTTTTCTTCGGTTTCTTCTTGTATTCTGCGAGTTCCTTCTTAATTTTATCGTGATTGATTAGGTAATTTTTAGTAATCACCGTTTGCGCAATATTGAACAAACTACTAAAGAACAAGTAACAAGTCAATCCCGAAGAGAACCCATTAAAGAAGAATAAGAACATAATCGGCATTCCGTATTGCATATATTTCATCATCGGGTTACTCATCGCATTCATGTCCAAATGACGCATATTGTACCAGGAATAAGCGACTGTTGTCAATGCCCAAAGCAACGTAAACAAACTCACATGATCGCCATAAAATGGAATTTCAAACGGCAACCAAAACGCTACATCGTAGCTCGACAAATCTTTTGCCCATAAAAATGCTTCCTGCCGAAACTCAATAGATGCAGGAAAAAATCGATACAAGGCAAACCAAATTGGCATTTGAAACGCCATCGGTAAACAACCACCCATCGGATTCACGCCAAACTCCCGATAGAGTTTCATCGACTCCATTTGTTGCTTTTGCTGGTCATCTTTATACTTATCTTTCATTGCCGTCAATTGCGGTTTCAACGCCGCCATTTTTGACTGAGAATGAATCATTTTATAGGTCAATGGAAATACCAATAATTTAACGATAATGGTCAAAAGTAGAATTACAACTCCCGCATTACCAATAAAACTGGACAATAATTGAAAAATCGGACGCACAATCCAACGGTTTACCGTACCAAAAATCCCCGTTCCAAATGGAATAATATCCGTCAAATCCTTACCATAGCTTTCCAATAATTCATATTGCGTTGGACCCATAAACATATCCATAGCAAAAGACGTGTTACCATCAAAAGGAATCACGATTTCTGATTTCAATATCTTTAAATTATCCGCTGACTCGTCTTGTAAAATGGTCTCTTGATTGTTGGCTTTAAACTTATTATCTTTCGTCAACAAAGCCGTTGCAAAAAACTGATTGCTATGCGCCAACCAGTCCAAACGTTGTCCTTCCAACTCTTCTACGTCATCAGAGGTACACGAGCAATTGTCAAAATCATCGTCGTTTGGCTTATAATAAACGGTCGCATAATTACGCTCGTATTTGGTGTTTTCTTCCAATTTGTCAAGGTGATTGACCCAGTTTAGCTTGATTTCTCGTGCCGTTGGATTCAATACACCATTTAGATTGTTCAGATTCACCACATAATCTAAGGAATAGCTGCCTTCCTCCAAAGTATAGCTTTGTTCAAATGCACCACCATTTGTTGCTGGTGCGGAAAAGGTGACTGAATTTCCTTGTTTATTGGCTTTAAAAAATAAGTTTTGGGAACTCACTTCCTTTTGTCCATTCAGTGGCAACACATATTCAAACCGATTTTTCGCATCCTCCAATAATATCAATGGCGTATAAATGGGCTCGTGAGTTTCTTTATTGTAATCCATTTTGGAATACTTTTTCAACTCCGCCGATTTTACAACTCCACCTTTAGTAGAAAAAGTAACCCGAAGCACATCGTTTTCCAATACAATGTCTTCTGCCGTTCCTGTAGCCGCTGGCGCAAAACCACCATGTGTACCTGATAATTGCAATTGTTTCAGAGAATCTGGCATATCGACGGGCACAGTAGGCACGGTATTTTGAGCCATTTTCAAACTATCAATTTGTGCCTGTTTTACCTGCTTCAAGGAGTCCAAACGTTGCTCTTGTCTTTCAATTTCCTCAGCAGTTGGTGCGTTCATATAATTCCAACCGATGAGAATTAAAAAAATTAATGAAAAACCTATGACTGTATTCTTGTCCATTCAACTATTTTTGCATTCTGAAACCAATATGATATTTTTCGAATTTTGAAAATCTATCTATTTGGCTCAATGTTTAATTTTCGCCGCAAAGGTATAATTTTCTGAAAGTTAAAAGAACGTGCATGGATGTTTTATTTGATATAATAGACGAGGGAGCGAATTTTTGGAACAAAGTCCTGTTTTTGACCTCAAAACAGGTAGTTCTGCTATGCGTTTTTTTACAAATAAATGCTTTTACATTTGCTCAAATCGACACTTCTATTTATATCAATACCGTTGATGTTGCTGCCAAAGAGTTGAAAAATGATGGAATGGGGAGCGATATTTTGCATTTTAAGAGCACTGAAACTGATACTTATCGCAACCAATCCTTGAGTAATTTATTGAGTGAAAAGGGCAATGTCTTTATCAAATCTTACGGCGCGAGTGGTTTGGCGACCATTGCTTTGCGAGGTACGGGGAGTAATCATACCGCTGTCTTATGGAATGGTTTAAACTTACAAAGTTCGATGAATGGGACGGTTGATTTTAACTTAGTGCCTGTCTTTTTTATGGAAAAAATTGATTTACAAAAAGGCGGTAGCAGTGCGCGATACGGTAGCGGTGCGATTGGAGGGAGTCTGCATCTCGATTCTTTTCAAAAACCTAAAAATGGGCTACATGGTGCGGTTGGCGGTAGTGTCGGTAGTTTTAAAAATCAGCAAGCATTCGGGAAGTTGACCTATGGAAATGAAAAATGGAATAGTACCCTAAAGTTTAGTGATAAAACCGCGGATAATGATTTTCCATTATTAAAAAATCCGCCCAATCGACAGACACATGCTCATTTTAGTCAAACAGGTTTTACTAATGATAACTATTTGAAAATCAATGAGAAACAATCTTTGAAAAGCTATTTTTGGTATCAAAAAACGGAGCGTGAACTCCCACCAACTCGCAGTGAAAGCACGAGTGATGCCCAACAAAATGACAAGTCTATTCGCGTTGGAATGGATTGGAATCGAGTAGGGGAGTCATCGGCAACGAAGGCAAAAGCAGCATTTTTACAAGATGAATTATTATTTTTTAGTGCTGTTGTGGATTCTGCCAACAGCTTGACACAGACGTATATTTTAGAGTTGGAACAATCACTTTTTTTGAAAAATGAGCAGATTGTTCGTTTGGGTTTACAACAACATCACCGAGCAGCTGAGGCGGATGGTTTTGCCAAAAATCAATCTCAAAATCGAACGGGTATTTGGGGGTCTTATCAACGACAATTTTTGCAAAGTAGAGGATATTGGACAACAAATTTACGGCAAGAAATCGTAGATGGTAAGTTGATTCCCTTCACGGGGTCAACGGGCGCAAATCTCCAGCTGAATGCTTTGATTAATTTTCGTATAAAAATTTCTAAAAACTATAACTTGCCTACATTCAATGATTTATTTTGGGCAGATGGCTTTGGACAGGGTAATGCCGATTTGCAACCTGAAGAAGGTTGGAGTGAAGAAATCGGATTTGATTTTGAAAAAAAGATAAAAAAATGGCAATTTAAAACAGGAATCACAGGCTTTAATTCTGATATTGAAAACTGGATTTTGTGGCAACCAACTGGTTCTGCCTGGCAACCGCAAAATGAACGTGCGGTGCGTTCGCGAGGTCTGGAAATGGACGTTTTAGTAAAATATAAATGGAAAGATTGGCAGTTTTCTACCAACACAAACTACGCCTATACGAAGTCCACTATTGAAAAAATTAACGACGGCGACAATCCGCGTCAACTTGGAAAACAGTTGCTATACGTCCCTCGAAATACCGCCAGTTTTACGTTGAAAATTGCCCGAAAAAATACCTTCTTTACCTACCAACACCAGTACGTCGGCAAGCGGCAAACCACTCGTGATAACAATGAAGCAGAAGCCGTAGATGCTTACGATACGGCGCAGTTGATGCTCGGACATGACTTTCAGTTCAATAATAAAAAAGCCAGTATTCAGTTGACTGTCAACAACTTATGGAATGAAGATTATGAAGTGTTGGCATTTCGACCGATGCCGGGGAGGTGGTTTGAAGTGATGGGGTTGTTTGAGTTTTAAACCTTCTTCCCCTTCTCCCGAATCAACCCTTCCTGCACCACCGATGCCACCAATCGACCGTCCAAATCAAAAATATTCCCTCGCGAAAATCCACGCGCATTGCTCGCACTTGGGCTATCCATCGCAGACAACAACCATTCATCCACTCGAAAATCTCGATGAAACCAAATCGCATGGTCTAAACTGGCAAAAAATAGATTCGCTCGATTCCTACTTTCTTGATGGGGCAGGGCAGCGGTTCCCAATAAATTATAATCCGAAACATATGCCAACAACTGATGCTGCATCGGTAAGTCCACATCAATTTTTTTATCAGATTTCAACCAAATGTGCTGATACGGACTTTTGCTTTTTATGGGATTAAATTTTTCAACGGGCTTAAATTCAAACGGTCGGGGATGCGTTTTGGAAAAGCGTTTGTATAAAATCGGGTCAATCTTTTCTAGGTCTTTTATCTGCTCAATGTCTTCTAACAAAACGTCTGGCGGCAGTACATTCGGCATCGTAATTTGATGCTCAAATCCCTTTTGAATCAACTGAAAAGAAGCTGACATATTAAAAATCGCGCGTCCTTTTTGCATCGCCACCACCCGCCGAGTGGTAAAGCTGCCACCATCTCGAATGGTGTCCACTTCATAAACAATCGGTTCATTAATGTCGCCTGCAAGGATAAAATAACCGTGCATTGAATGCGCAAATCGGTCATTCGGAACGGTCTGATAAGCTGCATGTAAGGCTTGCCCAAGTACTTGTCCGCCGAAGACACGCCCCCACCAAGTCTTGTAATTATTGCCTTCAAACTTGTTGTTTCCCAGGGGATTTAAGGTTAGGAGGTCGATGAGTTGTTGGATGGTTTCCATGATTGAAATTGTTTAGTTTGTGGTTTTTTCTCTCAAGCGATTGGTATTTCTCTGACCTCTTGATTTAGTATTGTTAGAAGTTTTTTTGCGTTTCTTAGTTCTACTTTGGCACTTTAGAATTTGGTTTTGTTCCTTAGCTATCTTCTG
>CAYUNA010000357.1:0-5345 GCA_964445895.1 uncultured Saprospiraceae bacterium
TAATATTTCATACGTTGGAATTCTTAGTACAATGTGTAAAAAGGAATTTTAAGGGAGCAAAACGGTTTGCAAAAACCGTTTTGCTCCCTTAACACCCCACCGCCCCGCGCCGCAGGCACGGGGGAATGAGGTGTTTGAAGCTCGAAAATCTTGCGGTTTTTTCGCTTCTCATAATTCAAAGAAACTTACTTTACAGTGTATTACGTTGTTTTTCAACAAATCGATATAAAAAATAGCAAAAGCTAGCAAATAACAAAAAAGTTGCATTACTACTTCCCAAGACTGGTCCGGTCGTTTGTCCATTTAAATAAAACGAGCCCCACTTATAGGCTAAACTACTGCCGTCGCCCCATCCTTGTTGGAAATACAGATACAAGAAGCCAATCAAATTAACCAGTAAAAATATCGCAATGGCTGCGCCGAATGCTTTTAATATTTTAGGAAAAATATTAGTCGTTGTTGATTCCATAGATTTTTGTCTTTCGCTTATCGAAAATTTGCATTTTATTTTAAAAATGGAAAATTAACGAAAAGAATCCAATAATTTAAATCGGTACACTTGTTCATTTTTGCCTTTAGATGTTTTAAAGATAAGTCTGCATCGAAGGATATACCCTTATTTTTAAAACTTACTAAAGAAAAAGATAACCGCGCATTCTGGTCGAATTTATTGGATTCTTTTCGCTGAGTAATTTTCTTTTTCCAAAATTAGTTCTAATTTTGGTCTTTATTGAAAAACGGAAAAATCACCTAAAAAAATACAAATGTTTTTAAAACTTTTGTATTCTTTCTAAAGAACGACTCACTTCAAATCATAAAACAACGACGAATGAACATTGATGTAGCAAATGCCGCTCAAGAACTTTTATACGAAAACCAATCGGTGGTTATTCCAGGTTTTGGTGGATTTACGAGTACTTACAAGTCGGCAGCCGTCGATTATGTGCAAGGTGCTGTTGCGCCACCAGCCAAAAACATTACGTTCAATCCTAATTTGAAAATCAATGATGGGGTGATGGTCGCTTTTTTACAAAAAAAATACGCCATATCCGTCCAGGAAGCACAAACAGCGATTTCGAAATATGTAAACGACATCAATGCGACGTTGGCGAAAAAGGAAATTGTGGAAATTCCACGCGTCGGACGATTGTATTTAGACTATGAAAATAAAATGAAGTTTTTGCCCGAAGGTACCAACTTCAGTCCCGAATCTTTTGGTCTACCAACCGTTAAGTTTTATCCTGTAATGCGCGAAAAAGCGGAAGTCCCCAAAGCCAGTGTTGCCGCTAATGTACCTAAAAGTATCGTTACAAAAGTAGCCGGAACTGCAGCCGCCGCCAAAGCCGCAGCGACTACGCCACCCTATAAAACATTACCAAAAAAAGAGAGCAAACTGCCAGACAATTGGTGGCTATGGCTTGTTTTACTCATCTCCATTCCATTTTTGATTTTTAGCTTCTACAAGCTGATGAGTGATGATAATGCATCTGAACCGATTGAACACATTGACAGCGACCGCGTTAATACCAGCCCTGCCAATGACGAAGATGCACTGGATGACCCAGAGGATGTTGCTGACTTTGAAATGGACGAAGAAGATGGTATTAACTATCGGGAGGATATGGATAATGAATCAATTTCAGATGAGATGACCGCAGATGAGGAGATGATGGAAGAAGAAGAAGAAGAAGATTTAGATACGGAAAGTCCTGCCATTCCTCCATCGGCGAAAAAGGCATTTATAGTCGTGCACAGCTTTGGGTCGAAGCGAAATGCGGAGAAATTTTCTAAAAAATTAATCAATGCAGGCTATAATGCAGGCTCGGAAAGAGATGGTGGTTTCTACCGAGTTGGTGTCAATATTGTGTATGAATCGAAGTCTGAATTGAATAGCCTGGTAAAGGAATTGGGAAAAAAATATAAATCGAATCCAAAGGTTTGGGATGGAGGCATTGGGAAGAAGAACTAAACTTTGAAATGAAAATCAAACAGGAGTCATCGCGAATTTTTAATTCAATAAAATGCTCAACGAACAAATTATACTAAAAATTCGGGACGACTCCTTTTTGATTTTCATTTTAGAGCATGCCTATTTTTCACTAACGTCAGGATTACGATACAAAACCACCTCAATCGGCCACCGCTCAAATACTTTCACCACCTCCCAATCTTCCTCCAACGCCCTCAACTCTTCATCCGTAAAATCATTCATCACCGTCGCATAAAAAATGTATTGGTTATTTTGAAAATCTTTATCTGCCAAGCCTTCTTTCTTATTGGATAAATCATAAAAATCGAGCGCGCCTTTGTTGGGAAATTCCGTCCCTATTTCTGCTAAAGGAATACCTTCTTTTTGAATAAAGTCATGCATTTTATCCCTTAATTCATAATATGGCAAATGCGCCAGTGTTCCATCCCAACCTTGTGCAATATGTTTGGGATAAATCCAAAAAGTGCCAGAAAACAAAGCAATTAAAATCGCGAATAACCAACCTTTTTTTACCCCATTTTGAAAATCAGCTTGCACAATTAAATACGCCACCAAAAGATGTAGCAATAAGAACGCAGGCAACAAATAACGATTGTTGATAGCGACCGAAAAGAAGATAAAGATAGGCGCAAATATTAAAAAGAACGAACCAAAACAAATAAACAAAAACTGACCATTTTTCTGCAAAACAGGCGCATTTCGAACCATTTTCACTAAAAAAAAGAGCAATAATAGAGAAACTACAATCCGCCCATTGTCTAAAAATCGCCAACCAATTAAACCGATATTTCGAGCAATATTATAAGCATCATTGGGTTGACGGTGAACTATCCATTCTGGATTTGGGGAGGAAATTAGCCAACCTGCCACATGATAATGATAACTCAAATAAGCAAGCAAACAAACGCTGACTGGTAAAAAAATGAACAGTGATTTTTGAATAGATTCTAAAATATTTTGGCTGAGATTAATCCCTGATTTGTGATTTTTAACCATTTTCCATATGAAAAAAATCACACCAATGACCATGAAAAGTAAAACGCCCCGAATGCTGACAAAAGGCATTAAAAATGTTCCTAAAATAAGCTGTCCGTTCTTGTTTTCAAAAATGGCATTCAAGCACAATAAGAAGCCAAACAACATGACAATATCGGGGGAAATCAAGATACTTTGTGCCAAAAAAGTCGTATCTGCCAACGCAATTAAAAATACCAGCCAACGGTGATTTTTTGGAAAAACATTGTTAACCAATCGGTAAATTTGAAAAACGATACCGAGAACGAATGGCAACATTAAAAAATGACTAACCGCCAAATTTCGACCAAAAAATGTCCAGCCCAGACCAATAAAAATGTTGAAAAACGGTGGATGTCCAGAGTCCAAAGCAGGGTCGAGAATGAGGCTTTGGAAATTGGTTTCATAATAGTAATTCCCGCGTTTGGAAGCCTGACTTACCGTGTCCCAAAAGAAAACGGCATCGCTAAACCACCAAATAAATGCAGTAAAAAAGAACAACGAGCCGACAAAAAGAAACTTGGTGAAGTCTGGATTTTTTTGCATTTCTAAAATTTAATAAATAGCGTCAAATATACACCAATTTTCAAGTTGGGGGAGGTTATAGCGCATAAGAGCATAATTAAATTTTTCAAGCCATTGAAAACCAGCATCCTAAAAATACTCATCAAAAAATGCTTTTGTAAATGCCCATTTAGGTGGTGAATTAATGATAAAAAACTCTTCCTTCAAAGTCGTTTCTTCACTTAAGAACTTCAAAATTCGAGTCATTGGATTGCTTTTAAAAAGGCTGGTAAAAACGTCAGGGGCAGATACGCGGTCATTAAGAAAAACGTTGAGAAATATCCGGTCATAAAATAAAAAACGTGCTTTGCTTTCGATGTCCGTCGCGGGGTGGATTTCCTTACGCAAATTATTAAATATAAGGTCCACATTTTTCTGAATTCTCGAATAGGCGTAGCCCGTCGAAGGCTTCACTTGACCACCTGCTGTACCGAGTTGAATAACGCGCTCGTTTTGGTCTTTTTGAAAAGGATAATCAGTCATTGGAATAACCCCGAACTCTTTATGTAAAACTTTAAAATTACTAATTTTCACATCATTCTGAATATAATCATCGACTAGCTTTTCGTAGGTTGCGTCTTCTAAAATAGTATTAGAAAAGATGGCAATTTCCACCAACGCTTTTCTTTTTGAAGTTGGTAAAACATAAAAAAACCGTGCTTCGCCATTTTGATTAATATCAAAATCCATGAAAGTGGCGACTTCCGTATCGAAGGTATCTTGAGCTGTTTCTATCTCCCATCCTTTGAAATGTTGAAGAATATAATTACAGGATTTTTCGTCAATTTTTGGGCGCAAAGCCGAGTTGAAAATATATGCTGCGTGGTAGGTATTTTTATCCGTTTTCAATGTTGCAGTAGTCGTTTCATTTTCGATGGTTTGAATCTGCTCAAAAACGATTTCAAAATTCGGATTGACTTTTAAAACAGGTAAGACATGGTTGTAAAAATCAATGCCTTTTATCATTTTATAATGATAGGGGGCGATGTCTGATATTTTTTCAAAATCAGGACTTTTAAAATGCAACTTTGACCATTTTTTACAGACCACCTCTTCAAAAACACCTTCACCAGCTTCCCAAAATGACCAGGTTCGGTCGTTTTTATTCTTTTTATCCCGGTCGATAAGCAGAACTTTTTTGTGCCTCAACTTAGGGTCTTTCGCCAGGCGATAAGCGAGACTCAACCCAGCGCAGCCCATGCCCGCAATAATATAATCGTATTTTTTTTGCAAAGATTTTTTTTGAGCAATCAGGATTCCTGACAGCTATTCTAAAATAATAATGCCTCATTTTTCAAGACAACCTGCCAAATAATCGTCATCACTGCCAACACCCAATACAGACCACCACGTACAATTTTTTTGACCAATTTTCGATTCGTTTTGAATCCCATCGTCTCCAATAAATACGCATAGAAGGTGTAATCGTCTTCCTCTTTCAAATCATGTTGCTCATTCAACAAACAACGTCCGAAAAACATAAATTGCAATTGTACCAATACAAATGCCGTCACCATCAACTGCCAAGATACCAAAAATGGTCCCAGCCAAGCCAAAATCGTGACTGCTAAATGAAGAAAAAAGGAGAAATTAAGGGCAGACCCTTTCGTTATTGGCTCCATCTGTTTAATTTTTTTTCAAAATTGCTCATTACATATTGTTGGTTGCAAATGGCTTAGTAGTAAGTTTCTTTGAATCATGAGAAGCGAGAAAATCGCAGGGTTTTCGAGCTTCAAAAAACTCACTCCCCCGCGCCTGCGGCGCGGGGCGGTGGGGT
>CAYUNA010000358.1:0-5340 GCA_964445895.1 uncultured Saprospiraceae bacterium
GCTGCCCCTAAATAACTTGCCGTCAAAATGGTAAATACAAACGCTTGAATAAACGCTACCAATAGCTCAATTGCCATCATAAACAAGGTCAACAACCCTGAACCGATACTCATTCCCCAACCTGCAGCTGGATTTGTTCCATTCTGTCCGAAGATAAATATCAATCCGACAAAAATTACGATAACCATGTGTCCTGCAGTCATGTTACCAAACAAACGCAGCATCAATGTCAATGGCTTAATAATTAAACCCATAACCTCTACTGGTGTAATAATTAATTTCATCGGAGCTGGCAAACCAGGCATATTAAAAATGTGTCCCCAATAATGACTATTACCGTTAAAATTTGTAACAAGAGCAGCAATAACTGCCATTACTAATGTGAACGATAAATTTCCAGTCACATTAGAACCGCCGAAAAACGGAACTTGACCAAACAAGTTCAATCCTAAAATAAAAAAGAAGATAGACATTAAAAATGGTAAAAATTTCTCCCATTTGTGTCCCAAAAACGGTTTAGCAACCTCATCCTGAATAAAAATAAACATCGTCTCTATCAAACTCTGCAACCCTTTCGGCGCTTGTCCTTTACGTGTTTCGTAAGCCTTTGCTACTTTTCTCAACATCCAAACCAATAATATGAACACGATAAACATGGAGACTACATTCTTCGTTGGGGAAAAATCAGTAAAGGAAGTAATTCCTCCACCAAATAAACCACCATCTAAAGTAGATTTGTTATCCGCTCTCCACTCCTTATTATTATAGCATACAAATACAACATCTCTCGGCGTACCTTTATCATCAGGAATAGATTTTACATATACTCTATGATGCCCTAATTCTACCAAACCATCTGGAAAAGATGAGTCTTGAATTTTGCGAATAGACCCTTCATACAAAACGAATCTGTTGTAAGCACTTGAACCAATACCGTGATAATCCGCGTGGAATTTTCCGGAAGAGAATACATCAATACCGCCACCGCCATGGTTATAAGCAATTACAGGTAAAGGCAATTGCCAAGGACCAATGCTGTAAACGTTTTGGTCAGAAATGTGGTGAAACGCAGTCTTACCTGGATTAAACACCGTTTTATCTTCGTGTGGAATTTGACAAGAACCAACTGTTTCGATGTGCGCACCTTCATGGTCACCATGACCTGCGTGCGCAGCATGATTGTGTCCGGCATGGTCGTCATGATCATGCCCGTGGTGGTCGTGTCCGTGATGGTCATGGTTGTGTCCACTGTGGTCATGTCCGTCTTGCGCAGAGGCAACAACAGACAAACTCAAAAAACAAATAAAAATCCAAAAAAATCGTCGCATTGTAAATGCTTTTTATCTTATAGTTAAATTAAATAAGGTTGTCGTTTTTTAAGAAAAACAGACAGCCAATATTTAATCTTAATACTGGTCTCAAAATTTGCCGCAAAGGTAGGTTTTCAAACGTTGATTTAATAAAGAAATTTAATTTTTTTTACAATGCTGTGAAGTTGATTTTTCAGAATATTGAGGATGCTTGATTTTTTCAAAATTCAAACATTTGGATTTTGCTTCAAAAACGACCTTAATTTTTAAAATAAACACATTTTACAAAATTAAAAATTACATTTCAACCATTTTGCCTATTTTTTAAAACACAAAAGAGACTGAATTATTCTTTTAAATTATTTAAAAAAAATCAACTTTAAAATTTGTTTTCTGTTAATTTCCCAAATAAATTGTCAAAATGAACCTAAATCAAATCACAATTCCTTCCATTAATTTGGAAAAAGCAACTATTTTTTATCAAAAATTGGGCTTACGATTAATCGTTGATGCACGTCCGAAATATGTACGTTTTGAATGTCCGGAAGGAGATGCGACCTTTTCTATTCATCTGGTTGAACAACTGCCGACGGGTGAAGGCACGAGTGTTTATTTTGAATTGGAAAATTTAGATCAAAAAGTAACGGATTTAGTCGCGCAGGGCATTACGTTTTTAGAAATGCCAGAAGACCAATCATGGTTATGGCGAGAAGCACGACTACTTGACCCTGATGGGAATAAAATCATCCTATATTTTGCTGGAAATAATCGGAAGAATCCGCCTTGGAGAGTGGAATGATTAACTTGAATATTTCGATTGACTCGATTGTCTCGTTAATCGAAAAAATCGAGTCAATCGGAATATTCGAATCAATTAATTCACCACCTTCACCGGCAAATTATAAGCCACCTTCACTGGCACTTCCAATTGATTCTGCCCCGGCGTAAATTTCGGAAATTTCTTCACCACATTCATCACCTCCCGTGTCAATTCCTCACTGTTCGATTGCAGCATTTTCACATCCGTCACCCGACCATCCGTATCAATAACGAAGGAAACAACGCCCTCCCCTTTCAGCCCACGGATGCCGCTCAAATAGTCTTCAACCTGGTCACGAATACGGTCTTCCGTACACGAATTTTGCTTATTTGATTTTTTCTTTTTGCAACGCGGATGAACTGGTTTTCGCGCTACATTTTTGAAGGTCGCTACGACTTCTTTTTCGGGTTTTGGTGCAGAAGTATTGGGCTTCGTATCGGTGGTAGTCGTCGTATTTTTAGGGGTAGAAGGAGTTTCTTTTTGCTTGGATTTATCGCGGTATTTTAGAATGCCTTTCTTCCCTGTTTTGGGTTTTATCGTCGGCGAGATAGCTTTTGGCTCATCCGTTTTAACTGGCAAATTTGCTAAGGAATCCTTGACAAAAATCAAACGGTCAAATGCATCCTGCTCGAAGCCTGTACCAGCCAACTCCTCGATGAGCGATCGGATTTGCAAAGTATCGGTAACTGCTCGCAGGTAATTTTGTAGCGCCAAGGTGTCAATATAAACCTCTGGTTCCATCGTAGGCTGTGGGTCTGGTGCGATAACTACCGCATCTGGGAAAGGCTCAGTTCGCCCACCACCTGACGCTACATCTCCCTTACCATTGCCGTCAAGTAATCCACTAAACAACCCACCATTCACCGCCATCACCAAACCTAAAAAAACTGCCATAATGCCGCCCATCGCAGGAATGCGTTTGCGCCAATTGGATTTCGGTCTTTGAGGAGCAGGAGCGACCTCAGAACTGGGATTTTGAGGAGCAATAGATTCCATCGGCTGCTCGGATGAAACAAATACAATCCCTTCTGCTTCCTTTTCTTCTATGCCGCTGGGTGCTACTTCAGGTGCTTCCGCTACAATTTGCACAACCTCCCGCAGGACTTTAGTTTTGTGAACTTTTTCTCCATTCACCGTTTCAATAACCGCGATGCGCAAAATCAACGGGTACTTCCCTTCTTTCAACGGGGTTACATAAAAAATCCACTCCGTCGAAAGCCCTTTTTCAATAATTTGTTCGGTTTCATTATAAGTCGTTATTTCAAATGCGTCACCTTTTGCATGACAAAATAACTCCACGCCCATCACATTAGAAATCCGAATGTCTCGCGCTTCATCGCCCGCCTCTTGTTGTACTTCTTTCAGAATGGTTTCCATATCAAATGCAATCCAAATATGGCATTCCGCTTCTTCGTTGAGCTGCATTTTAGAAGGAATTCGATACATGGTTTTACCAATTCGAATGTCCGATTTTTCTTCGGTAGCGGCTTGTTCTGAAAAATCTTTTTCTTTTAAGCCATTAAGAAAACTCATCAGGTCATTTCGGGATTTATTCAACTCCTTATTCATCGTTTCATACGATAAAATTCCTTTGAGTTGGTCTTCCACGACCTTGTCATAACGACGTTCCACTAAAATTAATAAATCGTATTTCGGTGAGTTTTCGGGTAGATGTTTTTTAATATACTTAACGGTCGTCAATATATCTTCTTGCGCAATCAATCCTTTGGCTTCGCGCACAAAGTCGGGGAGGGTCATATTTTCTGGCAGATAGCTTTTCATGTAGTCATTTTGGTTTTACTCTTTTAAAATATATGCCAAAGATAGGGTGAAATTTTTAAAAATAATCAAATTAATCACACTACTTTCTCCAAGCGAATTCCTCGCGACCCTTTTACTAAAAAATGCGTATTTTCAAAATGCTGTGCATCCAGCCATTTTTTCAAATCTTCTACTTTTAAAAATTGAAGAACCTCTTCCGTGACGTCCAATTCCATAAACTCTTTTCCTACTAAAATCAGTCGTTCAAATCCACACGCCAACGCCTGTTCGTAAATCTCTTGATGTTTAGCTGCACTATAGTTGCCCATTTCTAACATATCTCCCAAAATCGCAATTTTCGAATCGGCTTCCATGCTATCAAAATGTTCCAACGCATTTTTTATACTGGTCGGATTGGCATTATAAGCGTCCAAAATGTAAGTATTGCTGCCTTTTTTGACAATTTGTGAACGATTATTGGAGGGCACATAATTTTCAATCGCTGCTTTAATCTTCTCTGCTGGCACTTTAAAATAACGTCCAACTGCAATCGCCGTCATGATATTATTGAAATTATAATGACCAATTATCTGACTTTGCACTTCAATCATCGTCGTTGGTGAACCATAAAAAGCAGCCTTGATAAAGGGGTTTGAACGCACCAATTTTGTTTCATAAACTACACTTTCCAAATCAATTTTATCGCTCTCCTGATAGTATATTTTTGAAAAATTATTAGCCGCCAGATCGTTTAAAAACGGTTCATCCAAATTGATAAAAACGATACCTTTCTTCTGTTCTAAATACTTATACAGTTCCGATTTTCCTTTTTTCACACCTTCGATTCCACCGAAACCTTCCAAATGCGCACTGCCGATATTCGTAATTAAGCCATGTGTTGGGTCAGCAATTTTGCTTAAAAAATCAATCTCTCCGACGTGGTTTGCCCCCATTTCAATAATCGCCACTTCCGTTCCTTCAGGCATTGCCAAAAGCGTCAATGGTACGCCAATATGGTTATTAAAATTTCCTTTTGTACAGTGCGTTGGATAATGACTGGACAGCACCGCATTGATAAGTTCTTTGGTGGTTGTTTTGCCATTAGAACCTGTGATACCGAGGACAGGAATGTAGAATTTTTGACGATGATATGCTGCTAACTCTTGTAAAGTTTCCAGTACATTTTCCACCAAAATGCACCGGTCAGAAGTCGCGTATTCTTCCTCATCAATGATGGCATACGCCGCGCCCTGTTCGAGTGCTGCTGCCGCGAATTTATTCCCATTAAATCGCTCTCCTTTCAACGCAAAAAACAAGCAATCAGTCTCAATCGCGCGACTGTCAGTAATTACTTTTGGGTGACGGAGAAATATGTCGTATAAGTTTTCCATGGTGTTTGTTTTCGCTACTGCTTTCTTATCAAAATACAAAAGTTTTGGAAACTTTTGT
>CAYUNA010000359.1:0-5313 GCA_964445895.1 uncultured Saprospiraceae bacterium
CGCCATACTTTGCCAAATTATCCTTCATAAAAGGAATTGGATTTTTAAAAAACCGCTGAAGGCGTAGTAATGACCGATAACGCGGTGCGCGCGGTGGTAGTTTTGTTGAATTTTGCATGGAGTAAAACTTTTTTGAATACATACTACGCATTAAAATGCATAGCTACGATACCTCTTGTTTTTTCAATTGCGTTGCCCAAGTAGCGAATGATTTGCAATTGGATAAATAATATTGATATTCTTTCGAATGTTTTTTGGAAGTTAAATACCAATCCACATGCTGAAGGGTATATGGGCGGACGGTACGCAACGCGGGGGTAGTTGCAAGTATTTTGGAATTGGGTCGATACATCGCAAAAGTGGTGTCAATGCCTGCTACATAAACTTCGTTATTTAAACAAGCGGTTTGTGGTGACCAAAATTGTGACTCATGCCGATAAACTTTAGCTTTCATTGGCGTATCGTCAGGCAAATCCTCAATTTCTAAAGATAAGCCAATGTGATTGTATTCTGGGTACTTTTCCATTAAATTCGCCAAATGAGGTAAAATATCCGTCGGCGTATTTGGATAAGGCAATAAATCAGAATCTGTGATGACTACATTTTTAAAATGACTCAATTTTCTAGCCAAATATGCTGCACCTAATCGCCAAGAATTGAATTTTAAATCAACAACTTGTACATTAGGATGGTCTAATTTTTCATAAAAATCCAATAATGGCGGATAATTGGATTGATTATCTACAATAATAATAGACGGATTGCCATCCAAAGTAAGCAACCAATCAATTTGCTGTTTTAACAATTCCAACCGATTAAAATTATTAACCAAAATAGGAATCGAATCGGGTGCTATTTTTGAAAAATCAGGTTCAATATTATGCTGGCGTACGTGAATTTTCCACGACAAAATACGCTTGTATTTGTGGTACCTGTTTTTCAAACCCCGTTTTTTATTTTGCCACCAAGTCGAATGTTGATAGCCATCGTAGTTGATAACTTCTTCACTCATATTTTAACAGTTTCGATTGTCACTGCTTGCAATTTTTGCGCATAAGTGGTCAAGCCATTTTCTAAAGTGATGGAAGGTCGGAAGCCAATATTTTTAAATAATTTCTCTGGATTTCCAACACGTTTGTTAACTTTATAATCCAAGCGTTTTTCTGGAAAGTCCAAAAGTTGAATTTTAGACTTAGATTGCGTTACTCGTTTGATGGTTTCTGCCAATTCTAAAATCGTCGTTTCGCGACCTCTTGCAATATTGAAGATACCGGATACGGATTGATGAACCAATAAACGAGAAATCGAACTAATCACATCATTAACATGCGTAAAGTCTCGGGTTTGTTGCCCGTCACCAAAGACCAAGATGGGTTCGTCATTGAAGGCTTGTTCAAAAAAGCGAGGTATGACCATGCGACTATCTTGCCGCATTCCATAGATATTGAAAAAACGGAGGGAGTTGGTTGGAATACCCGTTTCTGTAGTAATGGATTGCAGATACACTTCATTTAGCCGTTTTGCAATAGCATAATCATTAACTAAATGTAGTTGATCGGTTTCATTACTCATTTCGTTCAAGGTGTTTTTATAAACAGCACTTGAGGAAGCGTATATTATTTTTTGAATGTTATTGGCGCGAGCAGCTTTGCCAATATTTTGTGTACCAACGACCTCGATTTCAATCGTATCAATGGGTTGACAAATCACTTCATCTACACCAACCAATGCCGCAAAGTGGACAATGGCTTGACAGTTTTTAGATGCGGCCAAAACAACCTCGTAATTGCGGATGTCCGCTTGCACAAATTCAATTTTAGCAAGTATTTCGGGACATAGCTTATTCCCAACACAACAATTATCCAAAACCACCACTTCCCAGTTTTGGTTCAATAAATGTTGTACCAAATGGCTACCAATAAATCCCGCGCCGCCTGTAATTAATATTCTTTTTTTTTGCATAGTTTCTGTATTTTAACAAAAATAAAGTCAATAAATGTTGCCTTCAAAAACCACAAAGGATTTATGAAAACAGGAGAATTGTAGGAAAATAAAATCAGAAATGTTTATGCTTAAATATGTAGAAGTGATACTGTAAAGGTAGAAAAATATAAAAGTTGATACCTAAAAATTCAGAAAACATTTAAAAATCAGGGAAAATACGCATAGTAATTAAAAATGTAAAATGTAGCATTAATGGTTAATTTGATGGATTTTCGTTGGGTAGATAGGATATGAAACTTCACAATCACCACCAAATTGGCTACCAAAAAACTGATAAAATAAAAGGCTTCAAAGTCGGTGCAGATATGTGACTAAACCTGTTGATGAAGAACTCTTATTGGCTAATAATCAAAGCTATCATCAAACGATTAACAGAAAATCAAAAAGCATTGCAAGAAATCTGGGATGCAACCGACGAATTTAGTCGCAAAAGCATGGATGTCTTTATTTACCATTTGCGAAAATATCTAGCTAAAGATGCCCGTGTTCAAATTGCTAATGTACATGGGAAGTGATTCGTTTTTTTCAGTCAAGCATTAATTTTTTTTTTGTATTAAATAATTTTCAATACCTTTACCAAGAAGAATACTCACACCTTTCTGATTCTAAACACCCCAAATCAAGTATCTCAGCTTTCCAAAAAACAAGACTCCGTAATCCATCCGCTAACTTTTTAAAATAGATAGACATGTACAAACAAATGCACAAACACTATTTTTTTTCGACCATTACTTTGGCTTTAATGATTATTTGTAGCGCTCAAGGATTTGCTCAATTACCCGCTAATTGCGGTGGTTCTACTCCTCGAATAGCGATTGCGGGCGATAGTTGGGCACAATACATGGCAGATGATGATTCACACAATACAATGCTAAGAATGTATGGTCATCCCGATAAGACGGCTGTTGCAGAGACTTATGAAATCTGTATTGGCTGTATTGGTTCGCCTGGTCCGAATGATTATGCAGTGTCAGGAAGCGAGGCGCGACAATGGGCAGATGAAGCCAATTATGATTATTTGCAGAATCTGATTGATGACCTGAATGCCAATCCAACCATTGATTGGGTGGTATTGAGCATTGGTGGAAATGATATTTTGGCAGGCAAATCAGGGGGCGGTTGGTACAAAGATATGGATTTGGATGTGCCAGGTTCGGAGGCGGCATTGTTTGCAGTAGTGCAAGCAAATACCGAGTATATTATGGATCAGGTTTGGCTCCGGGCACGACCAAATATTAACTTTATGATTAGTGGTTATGACTTTCCAAATTTCAATGTCAGCAATTCTTTTCCACTTTATCTGTGTGACCAATACGCTTGTCCAAAACGTGAAGACTTGAGCCGTGACCCCATCAATGACCTCATTACGGATGAAGAAATTAGTGCGATGATGGAGACGGTTGAAGGCATTCGAAAAGGAATGGTGAACCCAACCGAACCAAGGATTTTTTATGATAACGGAATGGGATTGATGCACTATCACTACGGGTATGACGATGGATTATATCCCAATTTTTTTCCGGGTACTACCAGCGAACCACAAGGAGAAGTTCCTTTTGCTTCGGGAGGAGATGCTGGCACACCAACAGACCGTGGTAATTTTCGAGGTGTCGGCTTATTTGGATTATTTGGCTCGTTCGATGCTGACCCGATTCATTTGGATTTTGAAGGATATGAGTTTAAAATTAAAAATCAGATGGACCATATTCTCTTTGAAGATTTTAGAAAAAATACGACAGATCAAATGGCCACTTTTTGGTCGGATGGTGCACAGGATGGTTATGTAGACATCGAAACCAATACTATTAACGGCAATGGCTTAAAAATGGGAGACGAAGGTATTTTTTGTTGCTTTGGTGGGTCTGATAATAATTATAGAAGTATCTTATCTTTTAATACCAGTTCCCTGCCCGATAATGCACAAGTTACAGGAGCGACCATTTATATGATTAGAAGCGGTGCGGATGACAATCCTTTTGAACGAAATGATAAAACGCCAGTTTTGGACATCAAAAAAGGGCACTTTGGCAGTAGTGCTTCTTTAGAAGTTGCTGATGGAACAGCATCGGCTAATGGAACAGACGTTGGCTGCTTTAAAGGTGCTGTGGAAGGAGACAATTTTGCCCTTAGAATAGATGTGGAACCTTCTGGATTTGCGTATTTCAATAAGACTGGAGTTACTCAATTTCGTGCCTACATTCAAGAGGAAGATTGGTCTAATGAATACATTAATTTTTATGATGGTGGTGGTATTGCAGCAGCTTTGCCACCTGATGTATATGCGGAGCAAAATCCGCCACAATACGCGTATCGAACAATTAAAAAAGTCGATAATGGAGATGGTACTTTTACGGAGATTGAGTTAGATAAAGGTCCGGTTGTGGAACCAAGAGAAGGCTATGTTCTGCAAGAAAAACTCAAAGATGCCAGAGAGGATGACGATGGCAATATCATCGAGCAATACTTCCTCTACCCTGCCTTAGAACACCCCGGGTTAGCAAAGCACATGAGTGAGGCATTTGGTGCGCCAGCAGATGGTTTTGCCCCATTTATTGATATTTCTTTTATTATCGTCTTGCCCGTTGAGTTGGTTGACTTTTCTGTTGAAAAACGAGCAAACACAGCACTTTTAACCTGGAAAACGGCAGCAGAATTGAATAGTGCTGGCTTTTTTATCGAACATTCAACCAATCAAAAAGACTGGCAAGAAGTCGGTTTTGTAGCTTCGGAAGGAGATAGTGAGGTTACCAATTATTATGATTTTACGCATGAAAAACCAGCTAATGGCGATAATTATTATCGTTTAAAAATGGTGGATAACGATGCCACGTCGGAGTATTCCGAAATTCGTCATTTGCATTTTAGAAATGAGGCTGCTGTGGTCAATATTTTCCCAAATCCATTTAAAGAAATACTGTCATTTGAAGCTGATTTTGCGGAAGCTGGATATGTAGATATTCAAGTGGTAGATGTACTTGGGAAGGTTGTTTATGCACAACAGATTGAAGTAAATAAAGGGACGCAAACTTATACTTTGAATGGCTTGACTGAGTTGGCGAAAGGGAATTATTTATTGCAGATTGTTGGGCAAGGACAGGTGTTTGTTGGGAAAGTGGCGAAGCGGTAAGTAAGTCAACTTCACTAAGTTAAGTACCTGGACACATTTATTCTAAGATTTGGGAAGCGAGAAAGTCGCAAAATTTTCGAGCTTCAAAAAAAACAATGCGCGTTGCCTGCGGCAACGCGGGTGGGGTTATTGAGGGATAAAAAGCGTTTTTGCAAACGCTTTTTATCCCTCAAACTCCCTTT
>CAYUNA010000360.1:0-5312 GCA_964445895.1 uncultured Saprospiraceae bacterium
AATGGAACTGTAGGAATTAAATAAATTCGCTCATCAACAAAAGTTAATACAGTGTGTAAAAACTTTCTTTACGTTTTGCTCGGCGGCTAAAGCAGCCTCGCTTTTGGGGTTTTAGGGGCGAGATTGATTTAGTTTTACGACAGAAAACTCAATCAATCTCGCCCCTAACCTACCCTCGAAAAATGGCTTTAGCCATTTTTCGAAAATACAAAATAACTTTTTACACAGTGTATTAAGTACCCGGACATAATTATTCTATAAAAACGTAGAATAAGTATGTCCGGGAACTTAGGGTGATAAACGAATTTATTTATGGGGTAAATGTAAAGATTTTTTTAAGAAAACAGCTACTAAATGCTCAAATCTCTACTATTTTGGTAGGTATTTAGGAAGATTGTTTTAAATAAGACATTCTTTAATAGACATCAGAAAGGTTATACATGCTATTACTTAAAACCAACTTTATTCTATTTCACAAAGAACCCAAGCGAAAAAGTAAACAACAAATTTTCCTCATCTGAATTCGCTATCGTAAAATTCATATTAAAACTATTGGAATATGGAATTACATAAAACCCACCACCAACAGCATTGTGCCAAATATTGGCGTCAATACCTGATGCATCGTCTGCTTCTGCCCACACACGACCGACATCATACAAACCCAAAATACCAACATACAAGGGCACAATTGTCGTTTGAATCGTACCTAAATGCAGTCTTAATTCAGAATTAGCAAAGGCTGCTGTCTCTCCACCAAAGCGATTTCTTACAAATCCACGATGATTTCGTTGTTGTCCTAAAAAGGCACGATAGTAAAAAGGAGTTGAACCATAAGCGTGGATGCAGCCCACTTTTAAAGATAAGGTCAGGGGCGTTTTCATGCGGTGTGCTGTTAAGAAAATCGAGGCATCTGCACTGATTTGTCCACCAAAATCATTGTTTTTTTCTGAATTTAAAAAGGAGAAATTATTAATGGTAAATTGCGTTCCTTTCGTCGGAAAATTCCCGCTGTCCCGAAAATCAAGATTCAACCGCGTTTTGATACCTGGCAAAGAAACGATTCCGCGCCCCTCTCCGCTATTTAAGGTTTGATAAATATTGTTTTCAGGATTACCATCCGCTTTCAAATTTCGGCGTTCATAAGCTGCAGCAATACTAAACGACGACCGCTGATTTTCATGAGGAAAGTTACGCGAAAAACCAATGCTTCCAATGACCGATTCCATCACATTTTCATAGAAATCTTGGTCGCGTAGTTCATCATCTAAGATGGTTGTATTTCCAAAGCCATAAAAATTTCGGAAAGAACGATCACGATTTGTCGCGCTTAATCTAACTTGCATATCCCATTTATGAATAATGTGACGGTAACTAGCATTTAAGCCAACATCAAAACTTTGCTCGGTTGTGGCTGATAGATTTAAGGAGTATTTCGACCCAAAACCCGGCTTATTAAAGCCTTGTCTCGTCCAGTTAGCCGTCATGCCAGCACCGAATCCATCATCAACATTATACGAAAAACTCGGCAATACTAAGTGATAATCATACGCAAAAAGGTGTTCCGATTTGAAAAAAACCGGTTCTGTGATTTTTACATTTTTTGCTTCTTTGCCATATTCAATATTATCTTTTTCTCCATTGGCGTAAATTTTAGTTTTTCTACCAAAGCCACCTACTTCTGATTTATCAACCACCGTATCAACTTCTTTACCTGGCATAATTCGGACTAAAATGCTCTTTTTTACATCGCCTTTGATGTCAAATTTGTCTGCGCCGCCTAAACCATAAATTCTAATCTCATTCGTTTCCTTTTTCAAAAAAGTACGGTCAAATAACACTTCTCCTGGTTTCCCATTTTTTTTCATTTTTAAATGACGCACTTGTACATCGCCATTTTTTAAACGATTGATTTCAAAAATTTCATCCTTACGCGAACCAAAAAGGTCAATGTCTTTGGCTAACATTTCGTAATATTTCTGAGCAGTTTCTAACATTTGGTCGCGCCGCTTTTTCATGATTTTCACCAATTTTGGACCTGAAATTGTTTGGTCTTCCACAGGCAAGGCTTGAATCGAACGCTCAATAACTGCATCGCTAAAAGTATTCGTAAATTCGCGGGTCACCTCCTCCCAATCTTCCCTGGTCAACTCTGTTAAAAACAATCGGTCGAGATTTCGGGGACTATTATTTAAACTTTTCAAACCTCGCATGCTGGTACGAAATTGTGCAAGTGTTTTACCTGCAATCTCCCAATCCATAAAGCTGTAAACGCCATTCAAATAACCAAATGCCTTATCGCGGTCTTTCGGAAATGCTTCATAGACTCGTTTTCCTTTTTCCAAATCATAACCCAACCATTTCCAGTTGTCATGATGCCTATCCCAATCGCCTACAAATATGTCGAATAAGCGAGCTTTGGCGTAAGTTTTGGCATTGACACAGTGGTCATTATCTTCGATTAAATCCTGGATCATACCCAACGTTGTTTCCACTCGGTCAGCTTCCATGAATGGGCTTTTGGACTTCTTTTTACCTTGTGGCTTTATTTCCAGATAGCCTAACACATTGGCAAAATCTTCTCGATAAACCCCCAATTCTGGCGTATCAGGCATGAGGTATAAAATGGGCTGAGAATTTGGAATGTCTGCTTTATTCATCAACTCTGCTGCCACTAACGGACCATATGGATGGTGCGTCGAGACCATGTCCTGAATGATTTTTCCATACACACCATCTGTCAGTGCTTTGTCTTTTCGTTTGGTCGGGTCTTTAGCAATGGAACGAAAGGAAAATTTACGCCCATCTTTTGAAAGTAACTTTAAATTATACGTCTGACCACCGCCACCTTGTCCAATAGGTTTGAGACCGCCATATAAAGTATCCAATGGCAAATAAGGAACGTCTTTTAACTCAACGACCCAAGAATCACGATGATTTTTACCCCAAATAAAATTACTCAAGCCACTTCTATCGTATTTTTTGCCAGCGGCTACATCGGCGGTTGCTGGTATTTCTTTGGCTTCTCCAAACGCTTCTTTTGTGAAATTACAAGGTTGAAATTCTTCGTTGATTGGAAGATTTTTTTTCGCAGGTTTACAAGCACTTTGGTACATTTTTTTATTAAAAACAATTTCAATGTTGTCGTTATTCGAAATTTTATAAACATCCATTTCTACTGCACCGTCAGGACTATATTTTAACTTCATAAAACCTTGATGGCGGTCGTTGTAAAAAGTATTATTTCTACTCGAAGAAGTGGGCGTAGTTCTGCCAATTGCACCGCTATTTAGATGGTAACCTGACCCTTTGAAATGTCCTTGCAAATCGTATTCGTGACCTGATACAAAAACGACGGAAGGGTAGCGCGTCATTAATTTTAAAATTCGTTGAGAATAAAGAGTAAATCCAGCATGAGACAAATCCTTCGTTGTACCTACATTTTGATGATAACCCGCTACAAATGAACCAATTACAGGTGGCAAGAAATGCTCTTTGGTTAATTTATATCCTGCAAACTGACCAAATGAATAAATAGGGTGGTGGGCTGCAATAATCACATTTTTGCCTTCTGAATCTTTTAAAACATCCTCAATTTCTGACCAAAAAGCAGTTTCATTCAATAAGTTACATTCGACATCCTCTTCATCTGGTCGGTCATTAAAAGGATGTACCAACCAAGGAGAATTGATGGCCATCATCACTAAATTGTCACTTATATCCACATCCTTCGGGCCAGGACATCCACTGTCAGATAATAAAATATCATCGCCAACTTTCTTTTTAATTAAATCGTCTAATCGAATTAATTTTTCAAGACCGCCGATTTTGGTATTATTCCACTCGCGATCCCCTGGAAGAAAGAAAACTTGATCCGCTATTTTACCTAAATCCAATAATTTATCAAGTTTGGCCAACTCCGCTTCTGTAGGCTCTTTTTCCAATCCATTTTCATCTAAAAAGTCACCCGTAAAAATAATGGTTGTGCGGCCTTCCACATTGGTGACGGTAGTTTCCAAATTTTTCCAAATTGGGTCATTGGCTTCCAATTGCCACATATTTCCAAATAGAAAAATATTGTCAGCAGACTGCGAAATGGTAGAGGATATTTGCCAAAAGAAAAATAATAAAAATGCAGGTGTAATTTTTAAATATTGCATATTGATATAGTTAAAACGATGTTTTATTCGAAACTCCGAAAAGTATTTTCCTGCTCTCTAAAATGAGATTCTTTTATTCCTTGGTACTACTCAGGTCTTTTTTCGGGAGGGTGAAAGCAAAAAAAACGGCTGAATCCAAAAGTAGTTGGAAACCACTCCTAAAATTTTAAACTTAACAACATTCCGCCTTCTGCCGGATAAACCCGAAGGCTAGCTTTTTTATCCCGATTAATAGATTTTTCCTTAGCTTTTTTATGAAAATGAGGGACTAAAATACCAAATAATGCTCCAACTGCAAAGCCGCCCGCTACATCTCCGACAAAGTGTTTGCCGGCTTGTGTTCGAAAATAAGCAGTCATTAATGATGCCGAAGCCGCCCCCGCCCAAATGTACGGTTTCGCTTTTGCATTAGGGTAATAATCGGCGAATATTTTGGCAGTTGCGAAATACATATACGCACTGGTAGAGGAGTGTCCTGAGATGAAAGACGTTCTTGCTCCATCTGTTTGGCGTTCATCAAAGGGTAGATTGTCGTTATAAGCAAAAGGTCGAAACCTTAGCACACTTGATTTTAAAATAAAAGTAATCGCACGCGTATAAAAATAACCTTCTGCGAAAACCACAAAAGTGGGTAGAATATTATTCCTCACTTTGTTGGAGGTTAAAAATAGTGAAGCAGCTCCACCATAAGATGCGAAAAGCAATACATCACTTGAGACTTCCGCACCATGCGAAAATTTACCTGTAATGGTTCTGTTCCATTTCAGTTTGAGGTCGTCTGGATTGAGTGCCAAAACACTTTCTGCCGATGGCTTATCCAGTGAAACAATTTTTGCCAGCCCAAATCCATAACTCATTAATGCGCCGCCAAGCACAGGGGCATCTACTTTCCAATTAATTAAATATGGGTTTTCGTAAACTGGCTTTTGACCAATGGCAATAGTTGCTATAAATAAAAGAGAGAATAGTATAGATTTTCGCAATAAATTTATTGGTGATAATAAATCAACACTACTTTTTTTGCAGCTCGAAAACCTTACGATTTCCTTACTTCCCAAATATGAGCATAAATGTGTTCGGGTACTTACAGTAAATATGGATGTCTTCATAAGTTTAATTATTGGTGATTTTCTTTCGTTTTGTTTTCTGAAT
>CAYUNA010000361.1:0-5294 GCA_964445895.1 uncultured Saprospiraceae bacterium
TTACGAAATAATTAATAGATTTCAACAAAAAATGCAACCCGACTTACGAAGAAAAGAAATCCGTTCCATCTGTTAAATCCCTATTCCTATCCTATCTAATTTGTAAAAAAAAAACGGCGCAACTGAACTCAATCAGTTACGCCGCATTTATCTCAAGACAAGTTATTTATTAATAATGGGAATTGCAGAATACAAAAGTTTTTAAAACTTTTGTATGGTGAATTACTTATCTGCTGGTCGATATCCATTCAATTTATCCACAATCAATTTCTGAACCGCTGTGTGCTGCCCGTCAATCGTCAAGTGTATATAATAAGTACCATCTACCAGATTATCCAAGTCAATTCGGAGGTCTTCATCCGTCAATTCATCAATGGACATCACCTGAATTGGTTGCCCTAAAGTATTGAACAACTGCAATGTTGCTGCTTTGCCTTCCGCGTCTTCAAGGTGTAGCATCGTGTACTCATCCGCAGGGTTTGGATAGATGACCATACGTTGTGTTTCGTCATTGAATTTCGCGGAAACAACATTTGTATAAAACGGCGTACCGTTCGCTGGAAAGACTTCCAAACGGTAGAAATTAAAGCCATTTTCAGGACTATTATCCTTCGCGTCGTACATGGCAGGTGTGCCTTTCGTAGTCGCATCTGCAACATCCGTTTTGATTTTTTCAAAATTTATACCATCCATGCTGCGCTCAATATCGTAGTGGTCTATATCCACATCGGTCTGCGTTACCCAACGTAAATTGGTTGCAAAACCTTCGCGATTTCCTTGTAAATTTACTTGCATAAATTGTGCATTCTCGTGGTTGAAGGTGATGGTATAATCTTCCATTTCACCGTTACCAAATGCGCCACAAGGTTCTGGATAGCCGTATTGTGCGATAGCGATACGCAAGCGCGTTTGTTCGATATTTTCGTCAACGAAAGGCACTTCTAACTCGTCTTGCATATTCAAAATATCAATCGCCTGACCAATCAATTCTCCTTCATCGTAGAAATCACCGTCTGCATTTAAGTCAATCCAAATGCGGCAATACAATGGATTTTCCGCTTCAAACGGACCGAAATCTGCGTAAATGTCCAAAATTTCACCAGGCGTCAGTTCAAAGTATTGGTTAGTGAAATCTCCGTATCCGTAATCATTACCCGATTCATTATTCAAATGGTCAACGATGATGAAATTATTGATAAAATGCTGTGCCGCCGAGTCCGTGACAATAGCACCTTCTGAACAATAATCAACTTGGTCTTCTGTAAATATCACTAAGAAATCACAAGTTGTTGTATGACCACATTGGTCTGTAATTTCGTAAGAAACAATTGTCTCAGAATTCGGTGTTGCTAAGTTTGAATCGTTATCCGTTGTCATTTCTAATTCATAGCAAGGAATTTCAAATAAGAAATAACTACTCACATCAGTTGGTTGAATTTCCCAGTCGCCTTCACTATTTAAAATAAAACCAGTTGGCGTATCGATTAACAAAGTAAAATCTTCCTGCCAGTTTGGATTTTCAAAATCAGAACCATCTGCCCAGCTAACTAGTCCGTTGCCGCCAAGGTCAGCCAAACCAATCCAAGCCGTCTCGTCTTCTTCTAATTCAGTAGCTAAGAATGAGTTTTCTTTTTGAGAATTAATCACTGTCAAATATCCACCCAAATCAGTTGCCAATGCCTGTGCTTCATTCCAGGATAATTCATTGGAATTAAACAAGTAATAGTTATGTCCTTCAAAGCCACCAACGTAGTCGAAGTCATCTGATTTCAAAATTTCGCAATCTTCACAAAGGCTTTGTACCAATGGAGAATTCCAAGCGATAGTCTGCAAATTCACTTCATTTTGTAAAGAAACTTCAATCGTTTCCAAACAATTCATGGTTAATGGCTGTGGCATAGGGATGACATTGACAACAAAATCACACTCCACAAAATTGCCATTTTGGTCATATAAACGGTAAGAAATGGTTGTTTCACCTAATGGGAAAAAGTCACCTGGTTGGTAGCCATTTTCTTCTACTAAGATAATATCTCCTGCACAATTGTCCATACCTGTTGGTAATGGCCAAGTTGCATTCCCACCATCGTCAGTGGTTGCCGTCACCAATTGGTCACCAGGGCAAGAGATTAATTTAGGTAAAGTTGTATCGTAAATTTTTACCCATTGCATGCAAGTACTGGTGTTGCCAGAGAAGTCAGTTGCCGTATAATTGACCATATATTGACCTGGAGGGAAGAAGTTAGGAGCATCATCTGTAATGGTTGCTATGCCGCAGTTATCCGTTGCAGTTGCGCCTTGTAAAATTGAAGACGGGTAGCCACAGTTTTCCCAGGAAGTAAATGCGGTAAAACTATTTCCACAGTCGATAACAGGAGCTTCGGTATCATTGATAGTTACCGTTTGAACACAAGTTGAAGGATTGTTGCCAGCATCTAAAATTTCCCAGGTTACAGTCGTTGTACCAAGCGGGAAGTTGGCTGGTGCATCATTTGAAACTTGCTCAACCGAACAGTTTTCTTCTAAAATCAATGGTGGTAAAAGCAATACATTTGCTCCACAAGTTCCTGCGTCGTTTACTGTGTTTACAGATGCGCGACACAAAATAACTGCTGGCATCAAATCTTCTACCGTCACTGTCGCCGAACAAGCACTCACATTTCCATTCACATCTGTTGCTGTTAACGTTACAGGATTGCCACTGCCAATATCTCCACAACCAAAAGTCGTTTGATTTAAAACCAAGCTCGCAATGCCACAAGCATCACTACTTCCATTGTCAATATCATTTGGCGTAATTGTAGCTTCTCCATTTTCATCCAAAGATATAGTTACATTTTGGCATAAAGTCATCGGAGAAATCATATCTCGTACGGTAACATTAGCTGTACACGTCGCGAAATTAGTGCTTTGGTCAGTGACTATTAGCGTCACAGGATTTGCGCCTACATTACCACAAAAGAAAGTATTTGGACTCGCATCCAGCGTTATCATATTACAGTTGTCATTGCTGCCGTTGTCAATCTGATTAGCTGTAATTGTTGCAAAGCCATTCACATCCAAATCAACCGTTACATCTTGGCATAAAGCCGTTGGGTCAATTAAATCAACAACCGTAACCGTCGTTTGGCAAGAACCTGTCAACCCATTCACATCGGTTACAGAAACAGTCACTGTATTTGCTCCTAACTCTGCACAATTGAAAGCATCCTGAGTTACCTGACCACCTGCCACTAAACCACAATTATCGGTCGCACCCGCCAAAACATCTGCTAAACCAATCGTCGCGATACCATTAGCGTCCAATGCTGCTTCAGCCAACATACACGTTGGTGTTGGTGGCGTTTGGTCGATAACAGTAACGATAGCATCGCACATATCTGTAGCGCCACTATTGTCGGTTACGGTCAAGGTCACGGAATTGTTGCCGATGTCCGCACACATAAAATTAGTTTGACTCAATTCAAGGTTAGCAATAGTACAATTATCAGTACTATTCATGCCTACATCAGCCGGCAACACATTAACGCTACCAAATTCATTTAAAATAGCGGTGACATTTGTACAGATAGCAGTTGGGTCAATATTGTCTTCTACAAAAATATTCGCATTACAAAAGCCCATATTATTACTTCCGTCAGTCACTTGAATACTGACAATATTTGGAAAACCTCCATTGGTCAAATTCATACAGTTAAAAGCAGTCTGAGAAGCTGTAATCGTATTTGGTCCACAAGCTTCATTAATTGCAAAAACCGCATCAGCAGGGTTTAGGGTAGCATTTCCATCCGTATCCAATTGTAACGTAACCGTTGAGCAAGCAACTTGTGGATTTACGCTGTCTTCTACGGTGACATTGGCTGTACAGTCAGCAGTATTTCCAGCAGCGTCTGTGACTGTTAAGGTAACGGATTGTGTTCCCAAATCAGCACAAGTAAACGTACTTTGGCTCAAGGCGAATGGAAACACAGCTAACTGACAATTATCAGAACTTCCATCATCAAACGCCATTGCTGGATTAAATGGATTTTGTGCAAATAGGAAGGAAGTCCCTGTCACATCCAGTTGTAAAGTAACATCTTTACAGAGCGCAGTTGGTGGTGCAGCATCTGCAGGAGTAACAGTAGTTGAACAGGTAGCAGTTCCTCCACAATTGTCTGTAACCGTCAAAGGAACACTAATTGGTAATCCCACAGTCAAACAGTCAAATGTAGTTGCGCCTGTTAATGCAATGGATGCTATACCACAACTTGCCGTACTACCAGCGTCAATATCGGCAGCCGTAAGCGTGACTTGAATAGGGTTAGCAGCTGTTAGATTTACTGTAAAGTTTGGTGCACAAATAGCTACTGGTGCAGCACATTCGGTATAGCACATCTCTAAACGTATGGATATTAAGTCATTGTTACAGATGTCTAGCATGTTTTCGTTAGTAGCCATTGCTGCGAAGCTAATCATACCATCTGTCTTCCAGGCGTCTATTGCTACCATTGTTAATGCAAAAGGACCTTGACTAAGTGTGGTTGCACATTGGTCTATTCCCATTCCTGTATTACCAATGCTGAATGCGTTTGCAGTAAACTCCGTACCAATCAGCCATCGCTCATCCTGTCCACTATCTCCATCCAAATTTCCTCGTGCCATTACGGTGATTTGTGCACTGGTAATATCCCAGCCCGGACAGACTGGGAAGTCAAAGGTATTATTCATTTGAACGGTAGCATCATCATAACTGATAGTTTGGTCAAAAATTAGCTCCCCAGGATTGCAGGCAATTTGTGCCTTAGTATTATAGCAGCAACTAAGAATAGCAAAAGCTGTAAAAAAATAAAATTGTAGTACTTGTTTTTTCATTTTGGTAAAAAATTATAGTTGTTTAAAAAATAATATAGGAGTACCAGTCGCATAGCAATCAATTGCTTTACGGTGGTGTTTTTTTATGAAAATTTTAGTCGGAGGTATTCAAAAAAACAGGGTTGAAACAGCGGAGGACTGTATTGTTTTTTCAAAACGCTTTTGGATAGTAGAATCTCTAAAAATATATTTTACCTCTTAATAAAAAGAAGTTGTTTGGATTGCACCTCAAATGTAAGGGAGACTCTAAGCAATCTCCAATTATTGAAGCGGCTATTTGAAAAAAATACGGGAAAGATAGTGCAATGCTTGTAAGTAAAAATACGTATTTATAAAATAAAACAATAATATTTGTAACTAATGTTACGCACCTACCATATTTTAAATGAAATTAAATGCGGCGCAAAGAGTAATTTACTTTAAGGAACGCGAAGTAAATA
>CAYUNA010000362.1:0-3795 GCA_964445895.1 uncultured Saprospiraceae bacterium
ACCCGTGCCATCAAAATTCCTTAATTCAACGGTATTGCCCTTTAGGGGTCGGGGGGTGATGAATGGTAAACTGAGATTGCAAAACTTCGTACACTCCTAATTGCTAATTGCTAACTGACTAAACCCGCTTCCACCTTTCTTTACTTGGATTTGTGTCGTAATTCGCTCCTTCAACTCCTTCACATGCGAAATGACGCCAATCGTTTTTCCACTCGATTGTAAATTTTCCAGTGTAGAAATGGCCAAATCCAGCGTACTTTCATCCAACGTACCAAAACCTTCATCAATAAAAAGCGACCGAATATTCGTATTCCGACCCGCCAAATCTGACAATCCCAATGCCAAAGCAAGACTCACTAAAAAGCTTTCACCCCCGGATAAAGTATTCATAGAACGAATGTTGTCAGCTTGATAAGTATCCATAATATCGAGTCGCAAATCCTGGTCATCTGGCTTCAATATAAAGTATCGACCGTTCAGGTTTTGTAAATGTTGATTGGCGAGAGCGACTAATTTTTTTAAAGTTAATCCTTGTGCAAAAATTCGGAATTTTCGACCATCGGGCGACCCAATCAAATCATACAAAGCCTTCCAACGATTCAATTCTTTACGTTGATTGTCAATGGATTGTATCAATTCTTTCGAATCTTTTTTTCGTTTTTCATTAGCGGCGAGCTTTTCAGAAACACCACCGATTTGCTGTTGCAATTGTTGAAAACTTTCTTCTGTCTCATTTAATTCAGCCGACAATTTTTCTACATCCAAATCAGTATCTCCTTTTTTCAGGGCTTCCACCAAATCGGCTTCCACAGCTTTTAATAGCTGCTGATTTTCATTTCCTTTTTGTTGAATAATTTCACTTTGTGCCTGTATTTTTTTGGCTTCTTCGTTGGTTAAAATAGCGGCTCTTAATCCTCCTAAATTTTCAAAACCAGCCGCCGCTAATTTCTTTAAGATTTTCGCATGAATCTCGGCGGACACTTTTTCCCCTTTGACCAATTCTTTTTGAGCATCTTCTTGTTGGTTTCGGTTTGTTTTTAACTGTAAAACGACTTCTGCCAACTGCTTTTTAGCTGTTTCCAATAGTTGCTCCTTCGCCTCCAGTGTCTCTTGAAATTGCTGCCGTTCTGCTTCCACATTTTTCGTTCCAAACAAGTCCGCACGCTGCTTTTTCAATTTTTCCAGGAGTGCCTGTTCTGCCGAGACTGTTTTTTCAATTTTCTTCAATCGTTTTTCATCATTTTCTAAGGCTTTTGTCTTCAAATCTCCCTCTTTTTCAGCCACACTTACTTGTTGATTTAACTTTTGCAGACGTTCCGCATTTTGCTCAATTCTTGTCCGTTTTTCTTTTAAAATAGAAAATATTTCATTGCCTTTTGCCAATTTAAAAGTCAAGCCATAGGGTAATAATTTTACTGCCAGTTTCTCTTTGTTTTCTTTAATGGTGTTTTCTAAACTATTGATTGTCTGCTGGTTAAGTTCTTTTTCGCTGGTTTTTTGCTGGACTAAAAAGCGTTGTTGTTGATATTTATCTCCAATCGCCTTTTCCTGGGTACTTAGTTTTTCCAACAAACTATTCAATTCATTCAATTCTTCTCTCAACTGCCGTTTCTGTGTAATTTCGTCAGCAAATTTTTCCATTTTATTCGTAAAATCATTAGGATTCACAGTCTCCAATTCATCTCCTTTAAAAACCGCAATTGTATCCGCTATTTTACCTTCAAATGCTTTGATTTTGACTAATTTATCGTTCATTCTACCACCCAATTCTTCCACCTCATTCCCCTTCAATTCTTGAATTTGTAAATGTAAATCTCGCTGTTGTTGCCCTAATTTTCGCAGGTCTGTTTCTGCTTTTTTATAGCGTTTTTTAGCCATTTCTAACTCCTCGCGAGCCTTATCTACAAAAGGCGTAAATTCACCATTTCTAAACGGATGTTCGGTTGAATAACAAAGCGGACAAGCCTCATTTTCTTTCAATTCTGAACGCGCTTTTTCAAAGTTTAAAATCTGTTTTTGCTGCTCAAAAATCTCTTGTTTATAAGCTAAATTGGCCTTCAAATCATCCGTAATTTGAAAGCCATCCATTATCATTTTATTAATTTGAAATTCTTCATTTTGCAAACGTTGCAATTGCTCATGATGCTTACCCAACTCTTGAAGCATTTCCGAATATTCCGCACTCATTTTTTGAAATTCCGCCAAATTTTTTCGTTTCTCATCCAGCTTTTCAATTTCTTTACTCAAATTTGCCAACAATTCTGTCCTACCCATCGCATAATCTTCAGGTAGCTTTTTTTGAAAAGCGATTTCCGTATTCTTAATTTTTGCCGTGATTTCTGTTAGCGTTTCTTTCAATTCTTTTTCGGCGTTCTCCTCTTTTTTTAACTCAACTTGCTTAGCGGCCAACTCCTCCGTCAACCTATTTTTTTCCTTTGCATTCTTACCCGTTGTAAAAAACCAATCATGGATTTGCTCAAATTCTTTTGGCAGATTTTTAAACGCAACATTTTCGGCTGACCACGTTTTTTCTTCTAATAATCGCTCTTTTGCCGTTTTCAAGGTTTGTTGCAAATTCGTTAACTCGGTCTTTCCCGCCGCGCACTGCTTCTTTAATTCGTCAACTTCCGTCAATTTATTTTTTAACGGCAACTCTTTTTCTCCTATTTCAACATCTAATTTCAAGACAGCATCAAATAATTTTAATTTTGCAGTACGTTCTGATTTTAAAGTTGAAAATTCCTCCTTTCTTTTTTCTAAAATAACATTAACTCGTTTTTCTTCTGTTTCAAAATGACTAATCTGCTCTTCAATAGTTTTAATCTTTTTGTTTAAAGTGTTGATTTCGAATGTTTTATCATCCAGTCTTGTCAATTCAGGTTGAAAAGCAATCGTTTTTAAATGTAACTTCAAGCGTTCTAAATCTTCCTTATGCTCAGCTTTTTCTGCTTGTAAAACTCCCTTTTTTTCTTCTAAATCCACTTTTCGTTGCTGCAATTTTTGCACCTCAAAAAACCATTGTTGCGTTTTGCGTAAGTCATCTAAAGTTGTTTTGACTGTTTTGGCTTCCCCCTTTTTTTCTTTTAAAAGTTCCTTTAATTCTTTCACCTCTTCCTTATCCAGCAAACTCAAGCCCGCCAGTTTTTGTTGCCAATCACTCAACTTTCCTTCCTCCAATTTCATGCGCACATGTGCAGCTTTAGAAATTTCTGAATAAATTTCTGTGCCCGTAATGCGCTCTAATAAATCACTTCTATCTTTCTCATTAGACTTCAAAAATGCTGCAAAATCTCCTTGCGACAACAAAACCGACCGACAAAACCGGTCATAATCCAAGCCCGTTATGGTCTCAATTTTTTCATCAACTTCCCGAATCCTATCTGTTAATATGAGAAATTCCTGTGCTTCATTATCCCATTTTCTAATTTGTCGAGTTGGCGGCTGAATCTTTCCATCCACTTTATTTCGCGCTCGATAAATGTCCCAATGTCCAATATATCGTTCATTTTTAACCTCAAATTCTACCTCTGCCATAGACTCCGTATGACCATAAGACATCACTTCTTTTACATCCTTATTTCGGTGTATTTTTCCATACAAACCCAGCGTAATCGCATCCAGAATCGTAGTTTTCCCCGCTCCGGTATCTCCCACAATGGCAAACAAACCCGTCTCCAAAAAAGGCGATTGCATAAAATCAATCTCAATATCCATCGCCAACGAATTCAGGTTTTTAATGCGTATTTTTAGTATTTTCATCTGTTTTATCTAATTTTCATTGCTCATTGCTCATTG
>CAYUNA010000362.1:3895-5290 GCA_964445895.1 uncultured Saprospiraceae bacterium
TCATTGCTCATTGCTCATTGATTCTGTCAATTCCCGAAAAGTCATCTCTAATTCTTCCATTTCATCGGGTGGATTGCCGGCACTTTCACATTTTTTTCTAAAAACTTCCAACGGGTTCATCTCTTCCAAATCCTCCATTTCTGTCTGTAATGCCAGAGATTGATGTTGTCGATTAGTCCGTATTTTTAATAAATCTAAGTGCATCTCTTTGGTGAATTCTCGCAACTGACCATCCAGATTTGGAATGTTTTTATCCATTTCGACAATCACTTCCACCCAGGATTTAAGTCCATCGGCATATTTTTTATGTAAATTTTCAAGTCGTTCCTGCACCTCTTCCAGTGGTCCTGTTATCGTTTTCAAACGTCGAAAAATTGGAAACAAGTGCGTTTGATTTTTCTCCAATTTTTTTCCTTTAAAATGTAAAATATTCACGCCTTTATCATCCTTTGTCTCCGAAAAACTCAGCGGAATTATTGACCCACAATACCGAATTTTTCCCATACCGCCAACTGCCTGTGCCCGATGAATATGCCCTAAAGCCACATAATCAAACACCGTCGGGAATTGCTCTGCTTTGATGTTTTGCTTATCACCGATATATATATTGTCCTGTTTATCAGTGGCTTCTGCGCCCATTGCGTATAAATGTCCCATGGCAATCAATGGAACTTTTTTCTTTGCATATTTTTCAACGGCTTCTCCTGCTGCTTGATAATGATTAAAAATACCTTGCTTAATTCGTTCAATCCGTTCCAAGCCACCTTCTCCAGAAACACTCGCTCGAATGTCTTTGTCGCGCAAAAAAGGGACGGCAGCTACGATGCATTCTAACTTGCCTTTTTCATCTTTTAATTCAATAATTTCATCCTCAATATCACCCGTTGCATTCCCGACCACGTGTATCGAAAATTCCTTCAACAACTCTTTGGGCGCTTCCAACATCGCAGGCGAGTCGTGATTGCCACCCGTAATCACAATGTGGCGACAAGTGGTCAACAACAACTTTCGTAAAAAATTATAATATAAACTACGGGCATAATTCGGAGGGTTGCCAATGTCAAAAATATCGCCCGCTACGAGTAAGCAATCGACCTGTTCATCTACAATTAATTGGTGCAACCATTCCAGCGCCATTCGATGCTCTTCCAAACGGTCATAATAGATGAATTTTTGACCTAAATGCCAGTCTGAGGTATGTAAAATTTTCATGGGGTCAAACTTACAAAAAGTTTTGTTACACTGCACTTAATTACCTATGGTATGCACACAAAAAAATTAATTATCAATCAAATAGGATTTTGTACATTTTCTATCTTATTGTCCGTTTGAAAAAAGAAAATCGTGGTGCGGGCGGATAGAAAATTGTTAAAGAACGGAATTGTGTTTGTAAAA
>CAYUNA010000363.1:0-5287 GCA_964445895.1 uncultured Saprospiraceae bacterium
AAGTATTTTTCATTGGAGCGAGAAAATCTGCAATTTTCTCAATCGTTAAAATTAAAAAAGGAGATAAAAAATGGTCATCTTTTATCTCCTTCGTATTTATTTAGTGCGGTTTTAGAATACAAAAGTTTTAGAAACTTTTGTATTTTCAGCGTAGTCAAACGCACAGCAGCTTAGAATACAAAAGTTTTGGAAACTTTTGTATTTTCAGTCAACAGCCGTACGCCTCCGTGTGCCGTCAACCGTCCACCGTCCACCGTTAATAATAATAATCCAAGCCCAAGTGTGTAATCAATTCCTCACCTTGCAAGTGACGAAGCGTATTTTGCAACTTTTGCAATTGGATAAAAATATCGTGTTGTGCTGGCAAACCTTCCGCCGTTTGTGGCGATTTGTAGTAGAAGGACAACCATTCCTGGATGCCATACATACCTGCTCGCGAAGCCAAATCCATGAAAATAGCCAAGTCCAAAACCAATGGTGCAGCTAAAATCGAGTCACGACAAAGAAAATCCACTTTAATCTGCATTTTGTAGCCCATCCAGCCAAAAATATCCAGGTTATCCCAACCTTCCTTCGCATCGCCGCGCGGTGGATAATAGTTGATACGAACTTTGTGGTAGAAATCTTTGTACAAATCAGGATTACGCTCTGGCTCTAAAATTTCTTCCAAAACGCTCAATTTAGACACCTCTTTCGTCTTAAATGCCGCAGGGTCATCCAAAACCTCACCATCTCGATTACCCAAAATATTGGTTGAGAACCAGCCTTCCAGACCCAATGAACGTGCTTTCAAACCTGGTGCTAAAATCGTTTTCATCAACGTCTGACCAGTTTTGAAATCTTTCCCCGAAATCGGAACTTTGTTTGCTTTTGACAATTCCACCAATGCAGGAATATCACAAGATAAGTTCGGTGCACCATTTGCATAAGGTACGCCCATTTTTAAGGCAGCGTAGTTGTAAATCATCGCTGGAGAAATCTCTGGATGATTGTCTTTCAAGCCCTTTTCAAACTTCTTCACAGTACTGTGAACATCCGACGGCTCTACATAAATCTCCGTAGAACCACACCAGACAATCACCAAGCGATCACAACCATTTTTCTTTTTGAAATCCTTCATGTCTTTCATGAGGGCTTTCGCCAAGTCCATTTTAGTCTTTTCTTTCTTCACATTCACACCGTCAATGTTTTTAACAAATTTTTTGTCAAAAACCGCCTTCATTGGCTTGATGGCTTTCATTTCCTTCTTAATCTGCTTCAAAGTATAACGGTCCAAAACGCCTGCTTTCTTTGCCGCTTTGTACATATCATCTTCAAAAATATCCCAGCCGCCAAAAACCATTTTGTCCAGTCCTTGCAATGGAATAAAATCTTTTACCAGCGGCCGACGGTTATCGGTACGCTTGCCCAATCGAATATCGCCCATCTGCGTCAACGAACCGATAGGTTTGGAAATGCCTTTATTGACAGCAATTACGCCGGCAAAAAAAGTAGAAGCGACCGCCCCCATACCGGGAGTCAAAACGCCTAATTTACCTTTTGGTGCTTTTATCATAATAAAATTGGTGTATTAGTAAGTCGGTGACGGTATTTATATTGATAATAAAAATAGAGGATAAAATTTCCCCATTTTGGCTTTGAAAACCGCGAATAGCCTACGCTCTTTAAGTATTTTCAAAGTGAAATTAGAGAAAATTTTGCCCTGTTTTTTTAGCAAAAAAAATAACGACACCTACTTATATTGGTATATTAATTTCATTGGTTAATTGGTAAAACATTGAATATCAGTTTTTAATAAATAAAAACCAATTATTTTTTGTTCAAATGATATTGCTCATACACAAAATCGGCGCGAAGATAAAAAAACTTTGCACGTTAGACATACTTCAAAGGATAGAACAGTTGAGTGGATAAGAAAGAAATAGACGAATGGTATATTTTAATAGATGTTTGGGAAATTTGTATCGAACGGTAACTCAACAAATTACGTTATTTTGACCAAAAAAAATGGAGCGTACTTAATTTAGTAGTACGCTCCATTATAATTATTCGCTAAGAAATACAGATAAACGATAATTCAACTGCAAGTTGGGATTTTTTCAGGTTGGATGTTGAAAAAATAGGTGTTTGGTAGGTTTTGGTAGATGTTTGGGGGTTTAAAATAGATGAGTTGAATCTTTGACGATACAAAAGTTTCTAAAACTTTTGTATCCTACAATCCATGCATAAATTTTCTGAGGGACAACCCAACATTTGAGGAATTCGATTTGTCATTTCAGCATAAGATATTTTAGTATTACAGCGTAGTAATTATGGTCTCCACACTAATTACCTTGATTAAAATTAAGATAGAATTTTGTGCATTTGCTATCCTTTGTCCGCCCGCACCACCTGTTTATTTTTTATAGACGGATCAAAAGAAAATCGTGGTGCGGGCGGATAGAAAAAGGTTAAAGAACCAAACTGTGATTAAAAAATCAGAATAATAATAACCCAGTCGAGATGTGTGCATACCGTACGCGGAACTAATAAACTACGAGTATTGAAGGCAGTATTTAGTAAATATGCCATCCTCCAATAAACTTTTCCCAAAATCTATTTTTAAATCAAATTAAACTCTAATACCATTTCAGGCATTTCTATATTTGCAACTTGATGAGGAGACAGGTGTCGGGAGTCAGGGGTCAGTAACATTTCAGCGTTACAGTCTCTGACTCCTGACACCTGACTCCTGACACCTTCATTAAAAATAGAAATTCTATGCTTACTACCTTTAGACTAATACTATTCACTTGCAGTCTTTGCCTTTTTCAAAACATCAACGCCCAAGCTCCAGAAAAATGGGATGCTTCCGAAATCCACGAAAACATCAAAAAACTCAATGTTTTGGGTTCGGTACTTTTCGTGGCAGCACATCCCGATGATGAAAATACCCGCATGATTGCCTACCTCGCCAATGAGCGAAAAATGAACATGGCATATCTTTCTTTGACACGTGGCGACGGCGGACAAAACCTAATTGGTACAGAAATAAAAGAACTCCTTGGTGTTATCCGTACACAGGAACTATTGGCAGCCCGACGCATCGACGGCGGTAATCAGCTATTTTCTCGCGCCAACGATTTCGGGTATTCCAAACATCCCGACGAGACGCTAAAAATGTGGAATCGCGACGAAGTGTTGGCAGATGTTGTTTGGGCGATTCGCAAGTGGCGACCCGATGTGATTATCAATCGCTTCGATATTGGGCGTGCAGGACGCACGCACGGGCATCATACTTCTTCTGCGGTATTGTCAGATGCAGCGTGGGATTTGGTTGGTGATCAAAATGCCTATCCAGAACAGTTAAAATATGTCGATGCCTGGCAGCCGCGTCGCTTATATTATAATACGTCTTGGTGGCGATATGGTAGTCGTGAAAAATTTGCGAAAGTCGATAAGTCAAAAATGGCAACGGTTGATATTGGTGTTTATTATCCGATGAAAGGTTTGTCAAATAACGAAATTGCGGCATACAGTCGTAGTCAACACCGCTGTCAAGGCATGGGCAATACGCCGCGTCGAGGGTCGCAAACAGAATATTTAGAAACGATTCGAGGTGATGTGCCTGAAAACAATGAAGACCTTTTTGATGGCATTGATGTGACTTGGGGACGAGTGAAAGGTGGCGCACCAATTGGTAAAATCGTTGCGAAAATTGATGCGAATTTTAAAGCAGAAAACCCTGCGGCGAGCATTCCAGAATTATTAAAAGTGATGGAAATGATTCAAGCTTTGCCAGATGGTTATTGGAAAAATGTGAAACTTGCGGAAGTGAAAAATATCATCTTGCACGCCGCTGGAATTTTTCTGGAAGCAACAGCTGACGATTATTCTGCAACGGCTGGTCAGGACATTGAATTAAAGATGGAAGTGATTAATCGAACGGCAACGAAGGCAGTTTTAAATGCAGTAAAATATGTACCAAATGGTATTGATTCTACTTTAAATTTAACTTTAGATAATAACCAATCCTATGAATTTTATAAGCAATTGACTATTCCCAGCAATACGCCTATAACCAATCCTTATTGGCTGAACCAAAAAGGCGAACTGGGTATGTATAGCGTTGACAATCAAGAATTAAGAGGTTTGCCCGAAACGCCGCGAGCCGTAAAAGTTGTTTTTGATTTAATGATTAACAACGTAAAAATGAGCATCGAACGCGACGTGGTTTATAAAAATACGGATCGAGTGGATGGCGAGGTTTATCGACCATTTGAAATCACTGAACCAGTGTTTGCCAATATTGCGGAAGATGTTTTTATTTTTGAAAAAAAGGCAGCCAAAACAGTCAAAGTAATCGTGAAAGCAGGTGCGCCAAATATTAAAGGGCAAGTGACTTTAGCAATACCCAATGGCTGGACAATTGCGCCTGAATTTGTGGATGTCGATATGAAATTAAAAGGACAGGAACAGGTTGTTGAATTTGCACTGACACCGCCCGACGGACAGGCAGAAGGCTTAATTTCTCCGATTGTTAAAATTGGCGATGCATACTATACCAGAAAACTGGTTATGATTGAATACGACCATATTCCAACCCAGACGGTTGCCTTGCCTTCGGAGTCTAAAGTGGTGAAAATTGATTTGAAAAAAGCGGGCGAAAAGGTCGCATACATTATGGGAGCTGGTGATAAAATTCCGGAGAGTTTGGAACAAGTTGGGTATCAAGTAGATTTGTTGGAAGATAAGGATATTTCGACTGAGAATTTGCAGCAGTATGACGCGGTTATAGTCGGCATTCGGGCATACAATACCAATGAACGGATGAAATTTCACCAACCCAAATTAATGGAATATGTCAAAAATGGTGGGACGTTAATTAATCAATATCAAACGACTTGGGGCTTGAAAATTCCTATGGAAGAAATAGCACCATTTCCAATGAAAATCTCGCGCGAACGGGTAGCTGTTGAAGAAGCCGAAGTTCGATTTTTGCAACCTGACCATGAAATTTTGAATTATCCAAATAAGATTACACAAGCGGATTTTGACAATTGGGTGCAAGAGCGCGGTTTGTATTTTGCCAATGAATGGGACGAGGCGTTTGTGCCAATTTTGTCAGCGAATGACCCAGGAGAACCTGCGAGAGATGGCGGGATGTTGGTAGCAAAATATGGTAAAGGGTACTATATTTATTCGGGATATTCGTGGTTTCGGGAATTGCCTGCGGGCGTACCAGGGGCATATCGGTTGTTTACGAATATGATTTCGATTGGGAAGAATAAATAACGATATACGGACG
>CAYUNA010000364.1:0-5268 GCA_964445895.1 uncultured Saprospiraceae bacterium
ACATTCCTCTTACCTTTGTCACCTTTAAAAATGCCCTACAATAATTTTATCACTAAATTCTAATTATGAAAAACATTTTGCTCATCCTTTGCGTATTTACCTTGTTTATGAGTTGTGAAAACGAAAGTTCACAAAAAACATCTACGACTACAAAAGTAACAAAAAATCCAGTAATGAAAGTAACTTATCCTGATACTCGTCGTGAAGACGTGACCGATGATTTTTTTGGTACAACCGTTGCTGACCCCTATCGCTGGCTCGAAATTGACACCGCCGCAGAGGTTGGTGGATGGGTCAAAGAACAAAATAAATCGACCTTCGGGTACTTGGAAAAAATCCCCTACCGAGATGCTATCAAAGACCGTTATGAAGAATTGTTTAATTACCCAAAACTCTCTTCTCCGTTTCGGGCAGGCGATTATTACTTTTTTTATAAAAACGATGGTTTACAAAACCAATCTGTTATTTATTATCAAAAAGGCTTAGATGGCGAACCTTCGGTATTTATGGACCCCAATAAATTGTCGGATGATGGTACGGTGACCATTAGCTTGATGGGTTTTGATGATGACTATAAATATGTCGCGTATTCTCGACAAGAGGCTGGTTCGGATTGGCAAGAAATTCATGTCAAAGAAATTGCGACTATGAAAGATTTAGATGATGTAACAAAGTGGGTGAAGTTTTCTGGCGCATCCTGGTGGAAAGATGGTTACTTCTACTCGCGCTATCCAGAACCTGCTAAAGGTACTGAATTGTCTGCTGATTTTAAAAATCATTCGGTTTATTACCACAAATTGGGGACACCTCAATCTGCCGATAAATTGGTATTTGAAAGCAAAACCAATCCGAATTTTTACCATTATGGCGGCGTGACGGAAGACAAAAAATACAATATCATTTACCAATCGCCAGGTACGGATGGTTTTGCGACTTACTACCAAGATTTGGAAAAGGGTGGCGAATATATAGAGTTGTTCAAAGGCTATTCCAACAAGAGTTCTGTCGTTCATAATATCGGAGACAAATTCTTGGTATTGACTGATATTGATGCGCCAAATTACCGTTTGGTAGAGGTCGATTTGAAAAATCCAGCCAAAGAAAACTGGAAAGACATTATTGCAGAATCTGAGAATTTGTTAGGCGGTGTCAATACTGGTGGCGGCAAGTTGTTTGCCTCTTATTTGGAAAAAGCGACGACCCGAATTTATGAAATGGATTATGATGGAGGCAATAAGAAAGAGTTAAAATTACCCGGCGTAGGTTCAGCCAGTAGCCCGGGCGGTAAGGAAGGACATGATATTTTGTTCTACACTTTTACCTCATTTATTTATCCACCAACCATTTTTAAATACAATGTCAAAACGGGTAAATCAGAAGTTTTCAATGAAACAGAATTGAAATTCAACCCTGAGGATTACGAGGAGAAGCAAGTGTTTTACACCAGTAAAGATGGTACAAAAGTAAGCATGTTTATTGTCCACAAAAAGGGTTTGGAGTTGGATGGCAACAACCCGGCATACTTATATGGTTACGGTGGATTTAATATTAGTTTGACACCAAGTTTCAGTACTTCTCGCATTATTTTATTAGAAAATGGTGGTGTTTTCGCCTTAGCTAACTTGCGTGGTGGTGGAGAATATGGTGAAGAATGGCATAAGGATGGAATGCTGGACAAAAAGCAAAATGTCTTTGATGATTTCATTGCAGCAGGTGAATATTTGATTTCGGAAGGCTACACAACGAAAGAAAAATTAGCCATTAATGGTGGTTCAAACGGTGGTCTTTTGGTCGGTGCGGTAATGACGCAACGTCCCGATTTATTCGCGGTTGCAATTCCTGCTGTTGGTGTGATGGATATGTTGAGATTCCAAAAATTTACAGCCGGAAAAGGTTGGACGGTTGAATATGGAAACGCGGATAATTCCAAAGAAGAATTTGATGTTCTGCACGCTTATTCGCCTGTTCACAACATCAAAGATGGTGTAGAATATCCTGCAACAATGGTGATGACTGCCGACCATGATGATCGCGTGGTGCCAGCACACTCATTTAAATTTGCTGCTCAATTGCAGAAATCTCATGTGGGCGACAATCCAGTATTGATTCGGGTGGCAGTAGATGCGGGTCACGGTGCGGGTAAGCCGACTTCCAAAATTATTGAAGAAGAGGCAGACCGCTGGGCGTTTGTTTTTTGGAACACCAACTCGCCAGTGAAGTATACCAAAGATTAGGGGATTAGCTCGATTATTTCGATTAGCTCGATTGTGCTGTAAAGCGTAATCGAGTTAATCCAAATAATTCTACGGCGTTTTAAACCCAATCATAAAGCCCACACCATCATATTTCCCTTCCCTAAACTGTGCAAATCCATCCACGCGAATGAAGCGAAAAAGTTCCCAACCGATATTGTCCAAACCTACTGACAGTTCCAAATAATCCTTTTTATCCTCGGTGTATAAAAAATGTGCCCCCAAAACGGTCGTGAATTGCAACTTACGCAACAACGGAATTTTATCCAACAAGAATCCATCAAAATGCTGCTGAAAATGTCCTTCTAAAAACCCATTCTGAGTACTGTATTCATAATATGGCAAACCAAAAAACGCATTGTTGTAATCGTTCGGATTGCCAATTTCGATTTGGCTACCATTAAAATGTTTGTAGTCAGGAAAAGCGACCTTGTCATCATTAAAAAACGTCCCGGCTTTCAGATTAAATTCCATCCAACCGAGGAGTCCTGTTTGTAGATAATTTTCTAAAATTTGAACTTGTATAAAGTCATAATTAGCATCACTACTCCCCCATTGTCCACTACCAGAATTTAAAGGAATACCCCGTCGATACTCAATCCATAAATCAGGCAAAGCAGAACCCGCTAAAAATTTTCTATCAGGATAATTGAGGTATTTTTGTTTCCAACGTAGCCGCATTTTGAGTCCAAAAGTTATCGCTTGATTATCCGCAAACGCGTCCTCTACAATACCACTGAGATTAGCCGGTAGGTTAGCAGTAAATACCCGGGAATCCTCATAAAATGCTGAATTCAAATTGGTGTTTTGTAGTTGTTTTCGAGCAGAAACGTTCAAATAACCACGCATTAAAACACCGTTAGCAACCTCTTCTCGATACGCAATTTCTGCATAAGTTTGCTCAAAATATTTTGCGTAATTTTTTCTAAAAAAATAGGTATACAAAGAGTTTAAAACGGGGCCAATCGGTTCTTCTTGATTAAATTGAATGATTTCTTGCCCACCTTCAACATAAATTCGAGCAAAATTTCGGCTATTGAATTTATACGTCGCATCTCCTTTTATTCGCAATTTTTCTTCCGTAAAACCATAATTCAGTTTCGTTCCTACTTTCCAATAACGAATGCCCTCCTTGTCATACTCTTTACGGTATTTAATTTTTAAATCCGCATTCCAACCTTGTACGGTATTAAAAAGGAAACTACTTAATGGGTTTTCAATGGTGAAAAACTGCCGTTCATACGTCCGATTAAATGTATAATCCTGCCCCAATAAAGTAGGCAATATTTTAAATTTATTCTTCACATTATCTACCGAGTCCAGCCAAACTTTCGATTCCCGCACCTCCCGAATACTATCTTTTATCACATAATCTACCTCCTCTTCTTCCGTCAGCGGAATCGGTCGTGCCTCCAGCCAATACAGCGAATCTTTGTCGTTGGCTTCGCGTTCTACTTTTAAAATTTCATTGTCAAAAAAGTCTTTTTCAAAATTGGGTTGCAAGTCATACTCTGAATAAACGGCAACAAAACTACCGCCATATTTAAACCCAAAAAAGCCGCCCGTCAGCGAAAAACTCCTTGAAAATATTCGCCAAACATCGGGTTCAGCGACTTTCACATACGTTTGTTTCATATACAAAGTATCAAAAAATGGCGCGTGGGCAGACTTCCCTGTGATAAAAACATCGGCATCTTTGATATTCCAGGAATCTTCGACAATGTAGATAATGCCGCCCATTACGGGGTCTTCCGCACGTTTGGGAATCACTTCAATTTTGTTAATCAGCCGCCCGTCCTCATCGAAAACCGTCCCCATTAATTTGTACTTATAGTAAGTAAAAGCAGAGTTGGCAATCGGCGACACAATGTTGCGTCCCATATAAGTATGCTTGTCATAAAAATCCAAATCCATACTAGCCGCATTGTTAAAACTAAAGCCCTGATTGTTGCCACTGACCTTCGACGAAACCATAATTTCCTTATACAAATCCGGCTCGCGATGATGCAAAATCGACTCCGATTCCGACAAATAAACGATGCCTTTTCGCAGCGAATCCAAGTTCCCTTCCAAATCACCGACCTCCTGCCCCATTATTTTTTCGGGCGCATCCAAAATTTTCACATTGCCTTTCACATACGCCTCACAAGTATATTCTTTGACCTGCATCTGGTAATATTCCCGCTTCGCAATCGCCTTGCGGATAATCGGATAAGCAGGGTCTTCCGCATTGGCCAAGACTTCGATTGTCCCCAACTCAAAAGCTTCTTTTTCTAAAACGACATCGACTTTTAACGGCTCATTTTCGACCTCAATTTCTACCGTTTTTTGCTGATAACCAACGTATTGAAAGGCTAAAGCATAGCTACCTGACTCCAGTTTTAAATCATATTCTCCTTCCACATTGGTGGTCGTTCCTGTCGAAGTTCCCTTCACATAGACACTCGCAAAGGGCAAGGCTTCGCCGTTCACATCGGTTACTTTTCCGACGACTTGGGCTTGAGTGAGGTTTTGAAAAAATAAGAATAGAATGGTGTAAAAAGCGGTGATTTTCATAAATGATTCGTTGTTGAGTGGCTTTTTTATTTTGAAAACGTAGAAAAGGGTGGGAAAGTTATTTGGAGGGATTGGAAATTTGAATGTAGCACTATTTTCTTCGAAAAAGGCAGTTAAAAAACCTTATCTCCTTTTTTTGCCAATTGAGAAAAAGAAATATTGCCATTTTTATTATTTGTAATTGCTGTGAATACAAATTTTTCATTTTCATCTTCTAAATAAAAATGAAAATAACCTCCACTAACTTCAATATATTTAATAGTTCCTTCAATGTTAGATTGATTGAAATGGAGAAATCTTTTCGCCCTTTTTTCGTTACTTTTTTCTCGAATCTATATTTAATTGATAACCACTTGGACATATTCAATCTGTGTTATAGGACAGTTTTGTCTAAGCCCTTACTAATTCAATAGCATTCTTATCACAAGCACAGCGTGCTGGCACTCTTGGTAACATGGAT
>CAYUNA010000365.1:0-4031 GCA_964445895.1 uncultured Saprospiraceae bacterium
ATTTTGCAAAAATCATTTTTTATCCTCAAGAACTCCACCCGCGTTGCCGCAGGCAACGCGCATTGTTTTTATTGGAGGTCGAAAATTTGCAATTTTCTCCCTCCTTAAAAACCAAAGAAACTTTTGTCACACTGTATTCAATATCAAAAAAATAAGCAAAAAAAAACGCTGATTCGCACTTGAAAATGTCGAGGGACATCAAGGCGAACCAGCGTCGTTTCCGATAAATATTACTTAAAAAAAATACTCAGCTATTCTGGTTCTACTGTTTTACGAAGGTCATATTTCTATAGAATTGACCATTTTGAATTTGCACTTTGTAAATACCTTCTCGCAAGTTTTCTAACTGTAGGCGGAATTCATTTTCTGCATCTGTGGTCAAAAATTCTTGATTATAAACTAAGCTACCTGCAATATTGTAAACTGAAATAGTCGTAATTTCTGCTGTTGCTTGTTCTTTCATATCCACTTCAACATATAAGCTGTTAACAACTGGATTTGGTGAAATATGCGTCTCCATCTGCGTAACCAATTGATTTGGCGCAGCACCTATTCGTGTTACTTCAATGAAATTATCAGACAAATCAAAGCAGCCATCTGATAAATCAACATCCGCTGCATTGTCTCCTGCTTCGGCAATTATTTCACCAGTGTAAGCTAAGCCCCATACGCGACAAACACCTTCTCCTGCGCCTTCAAAATCTTGTGAATTGCCCGGAGGAATTCCTAAGATATTGTTTTGGTCATCAGTAATAACATAAGCAAATTGTGAGTTGGAAGCGTCTGTGTGCATAAAGCTAATGACATCTGCGTTGCCATCGCCAGCAACGGTTTCGACTGCTATTTCTCCACTGGTAGTTGCAACCATTCCGCCATCTGGTTCGTCTCGATTCACAGTTACAAAGTTGTCAGACAAGTCAAAACAACCATCTGTCAAGTCACCAAATGTGCCAACGTTATCGCCCATTCCAATCAAAACATTTCCAGTGTAAGCCAACGTCCAAACGTAGCATTCGCCAACGCCAGCCCCTTCAAAATTGACTTCATTGCCTGGAGGTAAACCCAAAACATTTAAATCAGCATCCGTTACGACATATTGAATTTGTGAGTTAGAGTTGTCAGTTGTTGCGAATGCGTACACATCGTCGATTCCGTCACCTGGGCAAGTGTAAACGGTTGTTTCACCGTCAACTGTTGCCACATTTCCACCATCAGGAATATCTCGACTAACGGTTACAAATTCATCAGAAAGGTCAAAACAGCCATCTGTCAAAGCACCAAATGTACCGACATTATCGCCCATTCCAATCAACAAATCACCAGTATATGATAATGCCCAAACATAGCAATTGCCAACGCCAGCCCCTTCAAAATTGACCATATTTGCTGGAGGTAAGCCCAAAACGTTCAATTGGTCATCTGTTACAACGTATTGAATTTGTGAGTTAGAGGTACCAGTTGCTGCGAACGCAAATACATCGTCGATTCCGTCGCCTGGGCAAGTATAAACGGTCGTTTCACCGTCAACTGTTGCAACCATTCCGCCATCTGGTTCGTCTCGATTCACAGTTACAAAGTTGTCAGACAAGTCAAAACAACCATCTGTCAAGTCACCAAATGTGCCAACGTTATCGCCCATTCCAATCAAAACATTTCCAGTGTAAGCCAACGTCCAAACGTAGCATTCGCCAACGCCAGCCCCTTCAAAATTGACTTCATTGCCTGGAGGTAAACCCAAAACATTTAAATCAGCATCCGTTACGACATATTGAATTTGTGAGTTAGAGTTGTCAGTTGTTGCGAATGCGTACACATCGTCGATTCCGTCACCTGGGCAAGTGTAAACGGTTGTTTCACCGTCAACTGTTGCCACATTTCCACCATCAGGAATATCTCGACTAACGGTTACAAATTCATCAGAAAGGTCAAAACAGCCATCTGTCAAAGCACCAAATGTACCGACATTATCGCCCATTCCAATCAACAAATCACCAGTATATGATAATGCCCAAACATAGCAATTGCCAACGCCAGCCCCTTCAAAATTGACCATATTTGCTGGAGGTAAGCCCAAAACGTTCAATTGGTCATCTGTTACAACGATTTGTAAAGTAGCGGATTCGTTAGAAACAATATTGAATTCAATCACATCATCAACGCCGTCACCTGGACAAGTATATACAGATGTTTCACCTGCGATTGTTGTAATTTCTCCACCATCAACGCCTGTCCGGTCAACGGTGATAAAGTTGGAAGATAATTCAAAACACTCATTTGATAACGCAACTGCAGCGGCATTGTCGCCTGGCTGTGCGGTAATCATTCCAGAATAAGACAATCCCCAAACACGGCAAATGCCCTGTCCAGCCCCATCAAAATTTTGCGAATTGCCCGGAGGAATACCCAAGATATTGTTTTGGTCGTCGGTAATCACGTAAGCATAAGCAGAGGTAGAAGAAGTAGTGTGTTCGAAACTAAAAATATCATCAATGCCATCGCCTGCACAAAGACTAATGGAAGTTTCGCCATCTGTAGTCTGAACCGTTCCGCCATCAGGATTATCTCGAATAACGGAAATGAAGTTGTCAGACAAATCAAAACAACCATCAGAAAGTGCAGCAGTTGATACATTATCGCCCATTTGTGCTGTGATTGTACCTGTATAGGCTAATCCCCAAACATAGCATTCACCAACACCTGCGCCTTCAAAGTTTTGAGAATTACCTGGAGGAATACCTAAGATATTGTTTTGGTCGTCTGTAATTACATAAGCGTAGTTAACCGTTGAAGTAGTTGAATGGGTAAACATCACGATGTCATCATTGCCATCGCCTGGGCAAGTGTACCGAGTAGTTGCCCCTGAAGGCATCGCAACAGTACCACCATCTACGCCAATTCGGTTGACAGTAATCGCTGAGGTAGAGATTTCCCAACAGCCTTCCGAAAATTGAGTTGAAAATACGGACTCACCCATCTGTGCTGTGATGTCGCCTGTGAAAGAAAAACCCCATACTCGGCAGGTTCCAGCAGGTACATCATCAAAGTCAAAAGACGAAGCAGCAGTAGTTGTCAGTAGGTTATTTTCGGCATCAGTAATGGCGTAAACATAATTGGCAGAAGTAGTCGAGGTATTGGTAAATTGAACGACGTCTGGCGCCCCATCAAGGGTACAAACTTCCACAAAATTATCACCATCTGGCGTGCTGATTTCTCCACCGTCCACTTCATTTCGAGTCACGGTGATGAAGTTAGAAGAAAGTTCAAAGCAGTTGTCGGATAAAGCTGTTGTGGCAGCGTTGTCACCCATTCCAGCTGTCAACTCGCCAGTATAGGAAAGCCCCCAAACACGGCAAACACCAACACCTGCACCTGCAAAATCCAAAAATGGAGTAGGAGGTAGACCTAAAATGTTGTTTTGGTCATCGGTAACAACATAAGTGTAATTGGCTTCTGAATTACTAGTGGTGGCAAAACCAACGTAATCCGGAATGCCATCATTCAAGCAAGTATAAACTTCTGTTTCTCCCGTTGGTGTTGAAACTGTTCCACCTTCTGGAGTTTGTCGAATGACTGAAATTGCGTTAGGAGAAATCAGCCAACAGCCATCTGAAAACGATGTGCTGAAAACGGACTGTCCAGGTTCTGCTGTGATTGTGCCTGTGTAGGAAAATCCCCAAACTAAGCAGTTGCCAGCAGGTGCTGGATCGAAGTCAAAAGAGTCGCCAGTTTCGATAGCAAGAATACTGTTATCATTGTCGGTAATCGCATAAGCGAAGTTAGAAGCTGAGGTGTTGGTGTTGGTAAAATTAATGATGTCGGAATTGCCATCTTGTGGGCAAGTGTAAACTACATTCGCGCCGCTGTCCGTAGATACAGTAGCGACCTGGCATTGGGCAAAAATGGTTTGACTACTTAATAATAGTCCAAAAATTGTTAATAGTTGATACATTTTTTTCATAATGGCTTGTTTTTTATTTTAATGAATTAATGGATTTTTTTTACAAAATTGACATAGCAAGACCAGGCAACGT
>CAYUNA010000365.1:4131-5255 GCA_964445895.1 uncultured Saprospiraceae bacterium
GAAGGTGTCCCTGTAGGTTCACGAAGTTATCACAAATGTATCACATTGGGGTATGTGTCCTGACTAAAACAGTTAGAAGATAAAATGCTGATTAATAGTTGCTTATAGTTTAAAAGTGCCTATTTTTTTCGTACAACAAAGCCTTTGCCAACCGAATGTTTTGTATTTTTAAATAGAAAATAATCGATTTTGATAATTATATCCGTAAATATTTTTGCTAAAAATGGCTCACTTAAAGATGGGCGGAGTTTCATGGTCTTTTCTTTTTCACCAGAAATATTGCCTGAATTTTCTTTAAAAATACTCTGAATAATGCCCGTCCAGTACATTTCTAATAACGCGACAAAGTAGCCGCTAAGGTTTTTTTCTTTTACGACGGTCATGCCGTATTTTTCAGCCCATTTTTTAAATTCATCACCATCTACCAAATATTCGTGACCAAAGGCATACGCGCCTTGCGAAATTTTGGCTTTAGAAAAATAACTTAAAAAACGATTAATCGGGTCATAAGTCACTGGGAAATGAATTTGTGGAAACGTTACAAACGCGACACCACCAGGCTTTAGTACGCGAGCAATTTCCTCGGTCATGCGTTCAGGCTTTCCAACGTGTTCCATCACATCAACCGAGACGATGAGGTCGAAACTATTGTTGTTAAAGCTCAAATCGAGCGCATTATCGACTTGATAGGTGAGATTTGGTGTGCCTTCGTTGAGGGTGCGGGCAAAATTGACATCGTTTTCATTGATGTCACAGCCGATGAGTTTGCCGCAGTTTTTGACAATCATAGGGTCGTAATCACCTTCCCCCATACCGAGGTTGAGTGCGTTTGGAAAAGTTTTTTTTCCAAATTCTGCTAAATTTTCTTTAATAAAAAGGTAGCGATTGCGATAAGTTGGAAAAAGCAGTTTGTAATTCATAAAAAACTGATTGTCAGTGTTTTAAGTGTGTTGCAAAAATGCAAATATACAAAAAAAGCTTATTCTTTTCGATTATTTAAACAATCCTAAAGGTGATTTAAAAAATAACTTATTATTCATTCTTTCTTATTTTTCGTTAAAAGCCTCGTCAATGCCCTGTATTGCCTACGTTTTTTGGATTAACTAAGCAAAATATAATTGTTA
>CAYUNA010000366.1:0-5254 GCA_964445895.1 uncultured Saprospiraceae bacterium
GAAGGAAAAAGAACAAGCATAATGGTTCAAGTTATTGAATTCATTTCACTAAAATAATTTCAATTTTAAAATCTATTAGAACCAGCAAAAAATCTTTTTAATAATATGCTATTTGTACTTTTACTGTAATCCGGCAGTCCGCACCGAGATAGGTTAGTTATAAAGGGAGTTTGTAAAAAATAAACTACAAACTCCCTTTAATATTTGCCGTGCTTCAACACATCAACATTCCCCTTACCGCACGACCAATCGCTGCTGCCAAACCGTCGCTTCTCCAACAATTTGCACCAAATAAACTCCCGTCGATACGCTCGACAAATCAACTTCCTGATTGCCTTCGTGTAGTATATTTGTATATATTTGACGTCCATTCATATCCGTCAAATACAATTCGCCATTTTCAGGCAGGTCATTAATTGTCAATTTATCTGTCACTGGATTTGGAAACATTTCAAAAGGCAAGTCGAATGAAACTTCTTGCGTGGACACGACATCTTCAATAATTTGATAAAAAGAAAATAAGAAAAATGCTGATGTAAACGCAGGAATTACACACTCCGTATGATTGGCGTCCGAGTTGACATCTGCCAAAGTCACCGTCGTTGAACCATTCGCCAACATCGTATCATTGGCAATTACAGAGTTCATAAAAGGTACTTGGTCGTCTGCCTCACAATATAGAATCTGCGTCGGGGCAGTCGGTGCCCAATCATAAACATCGTTGTCACGCAAGGCTACATTGAATGGGTGGTCGGGGTTGTTTTGCACTTCCATCACCAAAGAATCTTTGAACATTTTGCCAGGTGCTGCCACCCCATTATAAGCAATCAAAGTATCAATCAATTGTAAATTAAGGTCAAATAAATTGATTTCATCATCGGCAAATTGCTGTACCAAATCCACGTATTGCGGCTTAAAAATATCGCTCAACTCATCATATAAATTGCCATACACTTCCTGATAACCAATCGCCGTATTTGGCAAGTACGCCACAAAACCGTAGTCTTCCTCAATAAACAACAAATCTCGCATTACACCTGAAATATCATAAGGACCAGATTGATGAGAAGCCGCCGTTACCGTAAATTCAGCTGATTGATTCAACTGCAATTCGCGGTGCAACGCCATCGAAGAGTGTCCACCTTGTGAGTAGCCCGTCGTAAATACTTGGTCATTAATAAAAATGTCATTGTCTGCCGCATACGCCCGTATCGCCTTCATCATATCAGCCGCTACCCAAGCCTCGCTTTCGGCATGAACAAATGGATGAACACCTTCATGTACACCCAAACCCAGTAAATCTGGAGCAACTGACACAAAACCCAACGAACACCACGTCCGAGTCAACAAGGCGTTTCCATTGTCTGGGTCAGAAGGTACGTCTTCTGGACTTCCTGATGTTCCGTGCGAGTAACACAACAGCGGGTAGCGTTTAGTATTGTCATCTGGCACACAGAGCAAGCCCGATACTTCAACCATATTGCCTTCCAAATCATTGGTCGTATAGATGACTTCGTAGGAATCCACGCCGTTTTTGACGAAAGTGCCGATACCTGGTGTTGCCTGCATTTCTGCCAAACTGACATTGCCTAAAAAGTTGACTTCCACAACTTCTTGTGCCTGTGTTTGAAAATTGAAAAGAAGGACTATAAATAAAAATGTTTTTGTAAAAATCTTCATAAAAATACTTTTAGTGAATATAAAAAAAACAATAATACGAAAAGGGGTTAGAAAAACTTGCATAATATAAAAAAATTAGTGCTGCGTGGCGACGAATCCTGTAGAAAGTGTCTTTTCAAATTCAATCCTACCACCACATTTCTATAAAAAACCTACACGTTTTACAAACCAACTTTCCAAAAATCCCTAATTTCGCCCACCAAATACCCAAATCACCTATTTTTCTAATCAAATTCAACAAAATATGACCAAACAGTTCCTCACTTTTCTGTGTGTATTCTTCACTTTGACCACCTTCGCACAAGACAAAAAAGACAATAAAAAATGGGATGTTAACAACCCGCCTGGTGACTTCAATTACCGCAATATTTCCTTCAACACCGACGAAGGAACATGGATGAATCTTGATGTCAGCCCCGATGGTAAAACCATCGCGTTTGATATGTTAGGGGATGTTTATACCATGCCAGTTGGTGGCGGAAAAGCAAAGGCATTGCGCACAGGTATTGCCTGGGAATCGCAACCTCGTTTTAGTCCCGATGGCTCAAAAATCCTTTTTACCAGTGATGCCGGCGGTGGCGATAATATGTGGACAATGAATGCTGACGGTAGCGACGCTAAGCAGATTACGAAGGAAAGTTTTCGATTGTTGAACAACGCCGTTTGGATGCCTGATGGCGAGTACTTTGTAGCACGAAAACACTTTTCTTCGGGACGTTCCTTAGGTGCGGGTGAAATGTGGATGTACCATATCACAGGTGGTAGCGGCGTACAATTGACAGAGCGAAAAAATGACCAGCAAGATGTGAACGAACCTTCCGTTTCGCCAGATGGTCGCTACGTTTATTTCAGTGAAGATATGTATCCCGGTGGCTTTTTTCAATACAATAAAGACCCCAATTCACAAATTTATGTGATTAAAAGATACGACCGTGAGGAAGGAAAAGTAGAAACAGTCGTTCGTGGTCCTGGCGGTGCTTGTCGTCCACAAATTTCTAATGATGGTAAACAATTGGCGTATGTCCGCCGTGTCCGTACTAAAACCGTTTTGGTGATTCACAACCTCGAAACAGGCGAAGAAAAATTGCTTTTTGACGGTTTGAGCAAAGACCAACAGGAAGCCTGGGCGATTTTTGGTGTCTATACGGGCTTCGATTGGATGCCTGATGATAAGCAGATTGTGATTTGGGGAAAAGGCAAAATCTGGTCAGTTGATGCCATGACTGGAGACGCTAAAAATATCCCATTTCAAGTGGAAGTTAAAACCAAAGTAGCGGAAACCTTGCGTTTTGAAAATAAAGCTTTTGAAGATAAAGTCAATGTCAACGTTTTGCGACAAGCCATCATTGCGCCAGATGGTAAATCTATGATTTTTAACGCAGTCGGTTATCTTTGGCATTATGATTTTAAAGAAAAAGAAGCTAGTCGATTAATTGATATGGGCAATGATGATTTTCAATCTGAACCTTCTTTCAACCCAACCAATCCTTCTGAAATCGTATTTGTTACCTGGAATGATGAGAATCGAGGTGCTATTTGTAAATTGAACCTGAACAACGGCGTTGAGTTTGGTACGGAAGCATTGACCGTATTAACGACCAAAAAAGGAATCTACCGAACCCCGTCTTTCTCTCCAGATGGTAAGACGATTGTGTTTAGAAAAGACGGCGGCAACAATCACCAAGGCTATACTTTTACTAAAAAACCTGGTATTTATACCATGAATGCCGATGGCTCGAATGAAAAATTGGTGACTCCACAAGGCGAATATCCATTATTTAGCGCAGACGGTAAGCGGATTTTCTTTCAAAAAGGTGGCTATTTGTTTGGTAGCTTGACCAAGTCCTATCATAGCGTCAACTTGGATGGAAAAGAGGACAAAAAGCACTTTGATGGAAAATATGCCCAACGTTACACCATCAGCCCCGACAACAAATGGGTCGCTTGGTCGGAACTCTACAAAGTCTATGTTGCACCAATGCCACAAGTTGGAAAATCCGTCGGTATGACTTCTGCCACCAAAGCCGTTCCCGTTGCACAAGTTGGGCGTGACGCAGGTATTAATATTCAGTTTTCAAAGGATAGCAAAAAGTTGTATTGGACGTTGGGCAATGAATTATTTGAAGATGAATTGACCGAGCGTTTTAAATATTTGTCAGGTACGACGAATGATTTACCACCAATGGATTCAGTTGGTGTAAAAATAAATTTACAAATCGACGCGGACAAACCAAAAGGTAAAATTGCCCTCACCAATGCGCGAATTATCACCATGAACGGCGACGAAGTCATCGAAAATGGAACAATCATTATTGAAGACAATGTGATTAAAAATCTCGGACCTGCGGATAAAATCAAAATCAAAGACGACGTCACTCAAATCAATTGTGATGGCAAAACCATTATGCCGGGCATTATTGACGTACACGCTCACGTTGGGAATTTTCGCTACGGATTGAGCCCACAAAAACAGTGGGAATACTACGCCAACCTCGCATACGGCGTCACGACGAGCCACGACCCAAGCGCCAATTCGGAGATGATTTTTACGCAAAGTGAAATGATTAAAGGTGGTCAAATGGTTGGCCCGCGCTTGTTCTCAACAGGGACAATCTTATATGGTGCCGATGGTGATTTCAAAGCCGTTGTCAACTCGCTCGAAGATGCTAAATCTGCCATCCGACGAACCAAGGCTTACGGCGCGTTTTCTGTCAAAAGCTACAATCAACCTCGTCGCGACCAACGTCAGCAAGTCATGCAAGCTGCCCGCGAATTGGGCATTTTGGTCGTCCCTGAAGGTGGCTCATTCTTTTTTCACAATATGAGCATGGTGCAAGACGGACACACGGGCGTAGAGCATAACATCCCTGTGGCGCCGCTGTACAATGATGTAATTTCCTTTTGGAAAGAAACCAAAACACACAACACGCCGACCCTTGTAGTTGCTTATGGAGGCGTGAGTGGTGAATATTATTGGTATCAAAATACAAATGTGTGGGAACAAGAGCGTTTGCTGGCATTTACGCCGCGTTCAGTGGTGGATTCTCGGTCGCGACACCGAATTATGCTGCCACAAGAAGAGTATGATAATGGACATATTTTGGTTTCTCAATCGCTGAATAAATTGCAGGAAAATGGAGTAAATATCAACCTGGGCGCACATGGTCAATTGCAAGGTCTGGGCGCGCACTGGGAGTTGTGGATGTTGCAGCAAGGTGGCATGAGTAATCACCAATCCTTGAAATGTGCGACGATAAATGGAGCCGTCTATTTGGGCATGGACAAGCAAATTGGTAGCTTAGAAAAGGGTAAATTAGCTGATTTGATTGTGCTGGATAAAAATCCCTTAGACGACATTCGCAACTCCGAAACGGTGAAATATACCATGATTAATGGTCGCCTATACGATGCTGCAACAATGAATGAAATTGGCAATTACGACAACAAACGCACCCCATTTTTCTTCGAGCAGGAAGGCAGTGGGAATGGCTACGAATATTTTGAAGAGACGAATTCGTTTTTACGACCGCAGTGTTGTCAGCGGAATTGATTGAGTGGTGGGTGTGGTGCTGTA
>CAYUNA010000367.1:0-5246 GCA_964445895.1 uncultured Saprospiraceae bacterium
TCTTATTTTATCCCAGAAAAAAGTACGATAAAGCAAGTCCAGGCAAGTAGTCAGGGGAATTTAATTACCAATGAAAAATTGCGAAAATTGATTTTTCGATACTATTCTATTTGTGACCGAAATGAAAAGAACAACGAGGTCAGTTTGCAACTGTATCAGCATAATTATATTACTGAAATTGTTCACAAAACAATGTTTTACGGTGGTGAGTCTCTTGAGTTGGTGCTCGGTCAATCATTCGGTCGTCCGCTTACTGATTTTTCAAAACTGACGGAAAACACAGATTATATTTTTGCACTCAATCTAAAGCAAAACCATAGCGAAAGTCAAAATGACCGCTATCGGAATATTCAGAAAGTAGCGAAAGACATAAGTGCGATGATTGATGAAGAGTTGAATAAATAGTTTTGGTTCTTGGACAAATTTCGTGAAGCATAGTTTTATTTTTAAAACATATCAGACTTTATTAATATGAAATTTTTGCATTTATTGTTTTCATTAACATTTACAACAATGTCTACCACTTCATTTGCTCAAGATTTGTCGATTCATCAATGGGAGAATCGTTTGGTTTTAATTTTTTCAAATAACCTGAATAATGCTGATTTCAAAAAGCAAATAGCTGAATTGCAAACGGATGAAGAAGGACTAAGAGAGCGGAAAATTTTAGTTTACCAGGTTTTGCCAACACAGTTTCAGCAGGGTTTAAAACCAGAAGATAACTGGCAAAAAGGTAGTCGGTTATATACAAAATATCGCCAAAACGAAGCTAATTTTGAGGTGCAGCTAATTGGTTTGGATGGTGGAAAAAAACGGGTGCAAACCGATATTTTAACTACCGAAAAGCTTTTTTCTATGATTGATAAAATGCCAATGCGGCAAGCAGAATTGCGGAGAGGGAATCATTAGGTATACATGAAATTTGAGCAGCTTTAAACTTTCGCTTTTGCTTCGCGTTCCCTAATGTAGCAGATTACTAAAACTACCTCACCAAAGTAATATTCCCCTTTTTTATATACCGTTCTCCATCAAAACACCGCACCATTAAATAAAATCCATAAACATCCGGCGGAAGTTCTTTGCCCTGATAAGTACCATCCCATTTATCATCTTGGTCAAAACTTTCAAACACTTGTTCGCCCCAACGATTGTAAATGTGCAACTCCATTTCATCGACATTATTTCCAAACACTTGAATGAATTCGTTTTTACCATTGCCATTTGGCGAAAAGCCCGTTGGAATAAAAATGAAGGGGTCGGTACAGTTTCTATCCAACACCACAACGGTAGCTAAAGCAGTATTGGAACAGCCATCGGTACTTTGTACAAATAGCTCATAATCAGTCGTTTCTGTTGGAAATGCTTCAGGATTATAGTCGAAAAATGGAAAACCAAGCGTATTCGTTGGTGACCAAAAATAAGTATAATTATCGTTAAAAGTAGCTTCCAATTGAAGCGTATCTCCTACAAAAATGGTGTCCAAATCGGGTGTAATGTTAAGAATGGGCGTGGTATTGCTAATCGAAACTTCGACGGTTTCAGTAGTCATACAACCGAAATCATTGGTGATTTCTACGGTAAAAATTCCGTCGTCTGTCGGTTCGACGAGTGGGGTCGCAGTATTGCCATCTTCGACGATATTTTCACTGGGAAACCATTGATAAGTCGCGCCGTCATTTGGATTTAAATTTTCAATGAATAGTCGCAAAGTATCGCCTATGCAAACTTGAAAAGTATCGGCTGCGAAGACATTTAGTTGCCCGTTGGTAACCAAAACCGTATCCTGTGTACGGCAGCCAAATTCATTCTCGACCTCTACAAAATAGGCCGTTTCGCCTATTGGCATGGCTGTCAAAGCAAAATTTTCACTTAAAATATTGGTAAAATTAGGATTGTCTGACCACTGCACTAGCGTGGCATCGGCACTCATCGCTGTTATTAAAATCTCATCGGCACAAATCGTCGTATCATTTGAAACCTGCAACTCAATATCAGGCAAAATTACTGCCGTCACTTCTCGCACAATTTCGCAGGCTGTATCCCCTTCGTTTGAAATAGTGACGGAATAGGTTGTCGTTTCTGAAGGATTGGCCAGCGGATTTGGGGCATTTACATTATTAAGTCCCGTTGGTGGTGACCATTCGTAAGTATAATTCAAATCAGGATTTGGGTTCAAACCCGTCATTTCACCTGGACAAACAAAAACGGTATCTTGCAAATCAATGGTGATTAATTCTATCGTAATGAGTTGAGAAATCGTATCTATACAGCCATCTGAGGACGTTATTTCGAAAAGAACTTCCAGGTTTTGATTTTCTAAAAAAGTCAAAGTTGGGTTTTGTAAATTAGAACTTTGTCCATCCGAAAATTGCCAATTCCATTCCGAAAAATCACTCTGCCCATTCACCGATTCATCCGTAAATGCAATGACAATCGAGTCGCTACATTCTATAATTTCATAAGAAAAATCAACTTCAATTAGCGGCGAAGCTACTTGTACCGCCTGAATTAACGTATCTGGACAATCCACATCTGAGGGCAGCATCAAGGTTACAAAATAAGTCCCTTCCTGCGGATAAGTATAGGTTGGATTATCGTCAGTAGAAGTCGAGTTTGGATTACTTGAATCACCAAAATCCCAGCTGTAAAACGGCGCGTTGGTACTCGTATTGGTAAATTGAATTGTAAAGCCGCCACATTGCTGAAAGCTAACAAAACCAGCTTGTTCGAGGGTGTCAATCACGCCGATTTCGGCAGAATCAATGCGAATACAGCCGTTTTGATTTTCTATTTGTACAAAAACATTTTGCAGTCCCGGACTAATCGGTTCGACCGTTACGGTATTGGTATTTTGCCCATTTTGGATATAGAAATCCGGAAACCAAAGATAAGTCAATTCGTCTTCGGCATCGAGATTTTGAATAGACAATTCAAGGGTTTCTCCCAAACAAATTAGTGGCGGTGTACTCAATTCGGTATTGACTCCCAACCCGTTTATGGTGACTGAATCAACCGCCGCACAGCCATTCGAATCCCGCACCAATAAATAATAAGTCGTCGTGCCAAATGGTTCAACCAAAACGGTAGAATCCTCGGAAATTACATTATCAAAACCGACGTCAGTTGCCCAAAAGAACTCAATACCCGTGTTCGTTTGGGCGGTCAATTCAACAATGGGTTCGCAAGTTGGGAAATCATCTGGCGCAAAAGCCTGTACGGGTTCGGGTACAATGACGGTGACGCTACGTTCTATCTCGCAATTGCCCTCGGTAATGGTCACGGTATAAGTTGTTGTTTCTAAAGGGGTCGCAATTGGATTGAGAAAATTCGCGCCGTTCAACGTTTCAGACGGTGACCACAGGTAATTTGCACCCGTAATAAATGGCGGAGGATTTAGCGATACATTTTGACCAAAACAAACTTGCAACGTATCTGCTATCAACTCATCTTCCAATAATTCAACCAAAAAGACCTCCTCATAAATTTTTATACATCCGTTTGCTGCTGTTGCCATCAGGGTCAGCGTCACTTCCGTGCTGTATCCAACCACAAACGTTGGATTTTGTAAAGTCGAGGTATCAATCAGACCTAAATCACCGGTCAATTCCCATTCCCAACCAATAATGTCGGAAGCTGTATCGACGGTCAAATTAGTCACCTCAATCACCATGCTATCAGAACATTCTGTGAATTCAAAGTCCACCTCAGGAATAATCGAGTCGGGTAGGAGTGTAATTTCTGCCGTTGCCGTATCGACACAGGATGTACCAGGTTCGGCAATTAAAGTAATAGTATAAGTGCCTGTCTCCGCATAAGTAAACGTTGGATTGGCAAGACTGGAGGTATCATCCGGATTATTAGGGTCGCCAAAAATCCAGAAATAATCGTCGGCTAAAACGCTTTCATTTTGAAAATCGACAGTCAGATTATCACATTGGACATCGGGCGCAAAAAAAGCGGAGGTTGCTATGCCACAGACACCAACATTGTATTGAAAATCACGTCGAATCGTTGAAATTAATTCCCCATTTCGATAAGCTTCTGCACACACTCCGACCACAAATTGACCAATGGTATTCGGTGTTCCTGTCAAAATTCCCGTCACTGGATTGATGGTCAGTGGATCACCTCCAGGCAAACCATTTAGCATGTTATCAACCCCGTACGGTGGACTTAACCAGGGGACTTCGGGATAAGGTGGATTGTTGGGCGGTTGGGGTAGCGGATTGTCGGGCGTGACTCCGCTAAGCGGCGCGCAAAGCTGATAAACTATCGAATCACCATCCAAATCGGAGGCAGATTGGTCAAAAAATATTGGCTCGTTGACACAAATAAAAATGGGGGGATAAAAGTTGAAAACAGGACTGGAATCGCATTCGTCTAACGCTTCTTCTGAAATGGTAACCCCAAAAGTGGCACCCACATCCAGCGGTTCTACTAAATTGACAATCGTCACATTTCGGCAACATCGCTGATACGCCAGTTGATAACCACCAGCAATTGGCGGCAGGTTAATCGTAGTCTGATAAATGGTTCGATGCACACAAACATCGGGCGGGGCAACAAAACAATCATTCGACAACACGGGGTCAAGTGTATCGTTTATCATCGGGTCAAAATTGATTAATTCAAAATTGAGCAATACATTATTGGCATTAAAAATACCGATAGCCGCAGGGTCGTCGAAGGGTGGTTCGCCATTAAAGCAATCTCGAAAAACGGTCAACGTGATTTCGTAATCGTTGTTACCGAGGCAAGTGTAAGTCATTTCACCACCGACAATATGGGTTGCCCGCAAAGTGAATGCACTAAAAAGAGCGGTGATAAAAATGAGGATGATTTTCAAGTATTGCAAGTTTGGACGGTTTAAGTTCAGTGATTTTTGCTTAAATGATGACCCAAATTAAGGAATATTTGGAGAATGGCAAATTTTTTTGGGGTTTTACAAACTCCTTGACATCAATGAATAACTGATGTTGCGCACCGGCTATATTCTAAATGAAATTAAAGGCGGCGCAAAAAATAATTTACTTTAGTGAAATGAATTCAATAACTTGAACCATTATGCTTGTTCTTTTTCCTTCTAAAAACCTTTAAAAATAAGTCCGTAACGCGGCTATGCACTGATTTTTAAACCTTTTTACAAGAAAAAATTACGGCGCATTCTGGCTCAACTTATTAAATTCATTTCACTTAGTTCATATTTCGTTGTGCGCCTGCGGGTTTCTCAAGGGGGAAGCAATTTT
>CAYUNA010000368.1:0-5243 GCA_964445895.1 uncultured Saprospiraceae bacterium
CTCCACTTCGGTCGAAATGACAGTTTAGTTTTTCTTTAAAAATCCTTTAATAGCCTTAGTTATTGAATGATTTTTAAAGGAAAAATAGCGGAAAAAGATAGTTCTAAAAACCGCTAATAAATGTGTCCGCGTACTTACACTACAACTCAAAATAAAATGACAGAAACCTTAGCGATACAAAATTCTCCTCAAAACCTCAGTGCTTTTCACGCTCATGTGGACCACCTAATCGTCAAAGCTTGGGCGACTTCTGATATGGCTGAACACCTTGAAGCCATGACGGAAGGGGCAAAGCAGTTGGCAGAAGAAATTATTAAAACGGGAGATTCAGCGAGTGAATTTTTGATAACCCAAGAGGCGGAGATAGGGCAGGAGCATGCAGCAGCTTATGTTATTAATTTTGTTTGGTCGGAGCGGGCAAAATCGTTCCTGATTTTGTGGCGAAATGTGTTGTTTCAACAACAAAAAGCGGAAGTGTTGCTGGAAGACGGTAGTGTATCAAAAGAGGAAGTACGTCGTTTGAAAGAAGCATCCAAGACTGCATTGCAGAAAGCTTTTCAAGAGTTGAAAGCTTTCCCAGAAGAAGAATTAGGACGTATTCGGAACTCAAAAAAAGGCTTGCAAGGACAAATTGATGTGTGGAAATTACAAGCAAATCCTTGGCCAACTTATCGGACTCAAATTGAAGAAATTCCTAAACAGTGTACCTTATTATTAGCTCAATTTAAAGAACTCCAAATAGCTGCAGCTACCTTTGAGGATATGCGGCAAACGGCGAAAGACACGATTGCGGCTTGCCATAAAGAAATTGAGGTGACAAGAAAAACGGCAGATAGTGCAATCGTCTTTATTCAAGAAAATATCAAGCCTGACGAGGAGCATAAACCAGGTAAAATTGCCGCTCGGTTAGAAGATATGGAGGCGGATTTGAAAATATCTAACCACATGTATCTCTTTACGGAACGTATTGAGTTGTTGGATAAAAAATTATCAGAAAAACTTCGGATTGTTATTGGGACGAACGGAGGAATGCTACAATATAAGCAGATAAATTTACAGAAAAAAGTGCAGGATTGGATGGAATCTGAGATTTTGCCTGTTTTGTATGAAGTTTGGGAAGTGACCGAAAATGTAAGCAATGGGTTGAAAATTTCTTTGATAAATATTCGAAATCGGGCATTGTTGGCGTCTTCTGAGTTTAAAAGTGGAAAGCAAGCATCGCAGCTATTGGAATTGAGTGATTATACACTGCCTTTGCAGGGATTTCTCAAAAAAGCGACAACGGCAGAAGAGGGAATGGCGAAGTTTGAAAAGCAGATTTTTGAGCGTTTGGATACCCAGTTTCGTTTAAAAGAAGTGTATGGAAAGCAAGAAGAATTTTTGAAAATCCCATTAGCTTCGACGATTAATCAATTTAAAATTAATCAAAATGCGGTAGTTGCACGAGTACAAAATTGGTTCACGAATAAATGGGTTAATGTTCAACATTTTATTCGGTCGGTCGAAGAAGAAGAAGCGTTGAGTTTATCCGAAAAAATTGTACGGCTAATTCAAAGTCGAACAAATAGTACGACAAATAGCTATTATTCAAGTATTTTTATGACCAAAGGCTACATCGGTGAGTCTTTTTGGGTCGGTCGTGAATCCGAATTACAACGAGTGAAAGCATTGGTTGATCAGTGGACGCATGGATTTCGAGGAGCGATAGCAGTGACTGGTCAGCGATTTTCGGGTAAGACGCTATTTGGAGAATTGGTGGCACATCGACATTTTCCCGAAAATACAATTCGATTGATGCCCAATCAGTCTATTATCGTAGAAGGTCGGCGATTTATGACTACGCACAACCTTGGCGAAGTCCTCAATTTTGTCCGAAAACACACGGTTAATATTCGCCCAATGATTTTGATTGATGACCTCGAGCATTGGTGGGATACGACCATTCCATTGAGCGAAAACGTTCGAAGCCTCCGTCGATATATTGATAATTATGGTGGAAGACACTTTGTTGTCGTCAATATGAGCAATTGGTTGAAGCATCATTTAGACCAGGTTTATGAATTGGATAAGGTGTTTCAGGCGGAGATAAATATGGACGAAATGCGGGTGCAAGAGGTACGGGAAGCGATATTGATTCGGCACGGAGCGACGCATAAGCAGCTGGTAGATGAGGAAGGGAAAGATATTACGCCGGCTCAATTTCGCAAATTGACCAATCAAATATATAAGACCTCAGAAGGCAATGTTGGTGAAGCACTCAATCGTTGGACCGCTACGATTAGCCGATATGACGAGGAGCGAGTTGTGCAAAATTTTAAAGGCAACTTTCAATTACCAGATTTTATTAATGCAGATAATGGCATGATGCTTACCGCATTGATGATGGAAAAACGAACGACAGAATATCATTTGCGAAAGCTATTTGGAGCAGCGTTCAATGATAAATACCGAACGATTCTACAACGACTAATCAGCGTCGGTTTATTGACACGCCACCTGGATGGATGGCTCGAAATCAACGATGCAGCCGTCAATGATTTAGGTCGGTTATTGGAAGAAAAAGGGTATCTGAAATTTCATTATTGAAACAGCACGCGGATATTCAAACAACTATCCCCAATTCTAACTATTAATCACTAACTAGCAACCAAAAAAATGGACTATATATTTACAGCAAAGGCCTCTTGGGGCAATTTATTAATCATCGCCATTACGCTCTTGGTGTTTTATTTTGCCTTACAATTTTTCAATCGTATTGTACGACGCGCTGCATTTTTGAGGGTATTTCAAAAGCCGATTCAGCGAGTTATTCGATATTTATTGCTGTTGTACGAAATGTTGGTGATTATCATTTTGGGAAGTGTTTTCATTATGATTAATCCGTTTTATCACGGTATTTTGCTAGGGGTAATTTTATTGGTTGCTTTTTCTCATATTAGAAATTACGTGAGTGGTCGTATGATAAAAATGGCGAATGAAATCCGAGAAGGCGGAAGTTTGCAAACCGATAAGATGGAAGGAAGTGTTGCTAAATTGAGACGGTTAGGTTTAAATTTGAAAACAAAAAAAGGCATTCATTTTATCCAATATAGTGAGTTGATGTCGAATGGCTATACGATACTAGCGGGTGAAGACATTGGTGGATTTTATGAATTACAGATAACCGCTAAAGAAGAGGAAAGTAAAGTCAATCATGCGACTCGATTATTGGATTTGTTGATAACTGCACCGTATTTGGACTGGCATCATAAGCCCGAAGTAACTGCGAAAAGTGAAAATCCAAACAATTTGGAGGCAAAGGTTTTGGTACGGGAAGAAGTGCATGTGCATGAGTTGGTGACCTTGATTAAGGAGTGGGGATATGGATGTCGAATCGCTTAGTGAAATGAATTTAATAAGTTGAGCCAGAATGCGCCGTAATTTTTTCTTGTAAAAAGGTTTAAAAATCAGTGCATAGCCGCGTTACGGACTTATTTTTAAAGGTTTTTAGAAGGAAAAAGAACAAGCATAATGGTTCAAGTTATTGAATTCATTTCACTTAGTAACGACAAAATAATAAGTCCGTCAAGTTGGACAGTGTATAATTTTTCTCAGTTCGTAAAAAAATAGACACGCTCTAAGGAACGCGAAGTAAATATCCTCTCAAGAATGTCAATTTATTTATTTCGCGTTCCTAATGCCGTTTCATAGAATTAAAATTCGCGTTCTTTAGACTTTATGAATGAGGTTGAGTGAGATTTAACGCCGCTCAAATCTCATTCATAAAGTCTTTTATTTGAAAAAGCCAAAGAATGAATGAAGCCATAAAAAAAACTGCTTATCTCACCATTGATGATTCCCCGTCAGCTTCGTTTAGCCAAAAGATGGACTATCTTTTTGCCAAAAAAATACCTGCTATATTCTTTTGCATTGGTCAGCTATTGGAAAAATACCCTGAGCCAATTATGACAGCGATTCAAAAAGGATTTCCGATAGCAAACCATTCTTATACGCATCCTCATTTTTCAAGAATTACGATAAAACAAGCTGAAGAAGAGATTAGGAGAACCGATGAAATTATTGAAAATTTATACGCAAAAGCAGGAGTGAAACGGCGGCAAAAATGGTTTCGATTTCCGTATGGAGATAAAGGGGATGGGCGATTTGGACGGGTGTTAAAACAACCATTTTCGATTAAAAACGTTTTTCAGAAAAGAGACGAAAAACGCTGGCGTCACATTCAGGATATTTTATTAAAATATGGTTATTCTCAGCCGCCGTTTTTAGAAATAGAATATCGGTATATGGTTGACAATCAGTTGTTTAGAGATGTAGATTGGCATTGGACTTTTGACATTATGGAATGGGCAACATTTGAACAAAAGCCAACGTTGGGGGTTTCTGATTTTTCAAAAATAAAACATCGATTGCATCAAAAAAATCCACCAGATTGTCGCGGAAAAATCGAAGACAAAAAACGATGGTTAGCCTCGACAGTCCCTGAGATAATTTTGTTGCACGATCACGAAGAGACGGATGCTATCTTTGCACCAATTATTGATGAGTTAGAGCAATTGCCGTTGAATTTTGTTGATTTTGAAGGGATATTGAATGATTAATTTGTGAGGAAAGTATGGTCTTATTTAATAGACTTTATGAATGAATTCGAATCTTTAGACTTTTAAAAAGAATCAATTTTAATATTAAGTAAATATGCTATATATTTTAGTAACTATCGTCATCGCTTTATTTATTGCTATGTTATTCGTTAATATTTATTTTCGGGTAAAAGTATTTAAAGCCTATAAGATTTTGGTACAAAATGAGGTAGAGTTTGGCGGAGTTCACATCATGAACCGCGACCGATTGGAAAAAGAGATATTACCCCGTTACCCGCACATGAAGACCGAAATTGAAACCTTCGTCAATCACATTCATTATTCTATTAAAATGGCGTCTGTTCTGGTGTTTTTAATTACGGCATTTGGTGGTATTTTGATGTGGTATCGGGAGTGAAGATTAAAATGATTGCTTCTAAAAAAATCTGTGGTGTGGGCGTATAGATAATCCCTATTAAATAAACTGTAAAGTAAGTTTCTTTGAATTATGAGAAGCGAGAAAATCGCAAGATTTTCGAGCTTCAAACACCTCACTCCCCCGCGCCGCAGGCTCGGGGGAGTGGGGTGGTAAGGGAGCAAAACGGTTTTTTCAAATCGTTTTGCTCCCTTAAAATCCCTTTGTGAAAAACATAAAGAAACTTACTA
>CAYUNA010000369.1:0-5232 GCA_964445895.1 uncultured Saprospiraceae bacterium
ACTCGCTTCTGATTATCCCGCCGATTGATGTCAATAAATAACCCATGCGGGTCAACACCAATCCATGTCGGTTTTTCATCAACGACGATGCTCATTTTATGCTCAATCTGCGTAATTTTATGCTTTTGCAAATACAATTCCTTATCCCCTTTAAATACCCCAATTTCAATATAATCTGCCAACGGCAACGAATGAATTGCTTCCGTCATTTCCGCATTTTGATAAGTCAAAGAATCGCCTTTTTCATTTTTAAAAACTTTCTCTCCTTTGCCTTCACTTCTATATTTTGTAACTAAAAAATCAAGGTCAACCTGGTATTTACCATTTTCTAAAGGCGTAACTGTTGCTATTTCAATTTTTGAATCATACAGCGTCACCTGTTCCAACCAATCTGTCAACAAATATTGTAAAGAATCAGGAACAATTTCGCGGATACAATTGCCCATTTCGAGGGCAGTCGTAAATTCATATCCGCCAGCGAGGTGCTTTTGAGTGAATTTTTGGATAGCCCGATTCAATTTCTCTTCACCTAAATAGTTTTTTAGCATATTAAAAACAATCGCTCCTTTGGCATAATGCACATACGGCTGCCCCGAATGCCCATACAATAGCGGACGTTCAATGTGCCGTTCTTTGGTGCGTTGGTCTAGATATTTATCCATTTCGGCACTCAAATATTGCCGAACTTTAGCCTTGCCGTATTGTTTTTCCAACACTGCCATATTCACATATTCTGCCATCGTTTCGGCGAGCATCAAATCCCCTTGCGCACCCGAACCGCCCACCTGATGTCCCCACCATTGGTGCGCAACTTCATGCACCGCAGCTCCAAAAACATAATCAACGCCACCACTTTCTGACTCGTCTATCTTGGCTAAAAAACCTGCGCCTTCTCCCCAGGGAATGGTATTTGGAAATCCATGTGCAGACGCACCTCCCGTCTGAGCAAATTCAATAATCCTGACCTGCTTAAATTGATACGGAGTAAAATATTTGGTCTGATACGCCAACGACGCTTTCATCCCGTCCATCATGCGGTCAAGATTGAAACCATGCCCCTTTTTGTAATAAATTTCAAGATTTACATCATTCCATTTGTCTTGTAAAACTTCGTATTCGCCAGACATAAACAAGAACGAATGATTGATTTTCTTGTCCATTTTATAATGAAAAAAACGACGATTGTCCGCCTTCCATTCCCGTTGCAAATAGCCCGGCGTGAAGGCTATCTGGTCGTTGGAGGTACTGATAATGCACTCAAAATCAATCATTTGTGAATCCTGAATCAATTGCTGTTTTTTCAAGGCAGCTGTATCTTTTGGGTGTGGGGCTTCTTTAAAATCATTCAACCCAACTTCGCCCTTGAGGTAGCCCATCCAATAGCCTAAGCGTGGACAGATTTCATTATTTATTAGCGTCCCATTTTCTTTGACATAACCATTCGAATGAAACCATGAGTTAGGAGGCGTTTTCATGGCAAAAGTCATTTTCAACGTGTCATTTGGCAATATTCCATCTGTTAATTTGACTATTGCAATATGGGCTAAATCCGCAACTTTTTCTTGGTTTATTATTTTAAAATCCTGGTCAAAATCGAAACGGTGATTCAATCCATTTTTATAATTAACCAATAACGTATCAATAATCTTATCAGCATGATTCACTAAAATGTACTCCCCTGATGCTACAAATAATCGTTCCTTTGGAAATAGGTTCATCTCCATTTTTACGGATTCGATTTGAGGGGAAACGAGCATTGCAAAATCAGCTAATCTTTCCTCTGCAGCGCGGACACTATTCGTTTTTTCTTCTGCTGTAAATGTTTCAAACCTTAAATTTTCTTCGTAATAAATTTTAAATCCAATGCTAATAAAAGCAATCAATAGTATCCCAAATGCCAGTCCCATTTTTTTAGAAAAACGTTTTTGAACAAGCTTAATTCGCTCAAAAAATGAAGTCGGAATGCCACGAATCCACCATAATTGCGTCGTCAACAAAAGCATCAGCCCAGCCAATATCCAATACAATTTATAGGTAAAATAAATGGGTAACATCGTCCCATAACCATCTAATTCTGAATAAGGCAACGAACCGCCCGGACCACTTGGGTTTTGATTGAAACGAAGGATATATTGATTCAAAAATTCGCCATCTAAAAAGGGAATAAAACTCAAATCTGAAATCATCGCGACTGGAAACAAAATCAGCATAAAAAACGCTAAAAACTGGTTAGGAACAAGGGTGTGAATCAACATCGCCAGCATTGCCCAAATAGCAAAATGAATGCCGTTGATGACCAGCAATTCAAACAAGTATTGACCGATTTCAAAATGGAAATAACCGCTATAAATCTGCGTGGCCATACCCCCCAACATGATAAGCGATAGCAGTACTAATTGAATTTTGACAATCGCTATAAATTTGGATAGAAATAAGACCCAATTGGACACAGGATTGCTATCAATTAACTGATTGGATTGCGCCATTTTTGCTCGGTGAACCAACAGTCCCGTGTATAAAAAAGTAATAAAATTAATGACTCCACTGAAGATAAAAAGCGGGATTTCGAGCATGTTTCGGGTAGTGGGTAATTGTCCCGTCTCCCAACGAATCGCGCCCTTGGTAATCATAAAAGTTAACGCAAAAAAACTAACGCTGGTTAGGATTAAAAATGGCGGATGCGTTAAAATAAATTTGAAGTCATAATTGGAGAGTTTCCAAGTAGTTTTTAACTGGTTTTTAAAAGAAAAATCAAGGGTAATTTTAGGCAGACGAATGTGCTGAATTTGAATAAAATGACTTGTATTGGCTGCATTTTGCGCTGTCTTTGTTGTTTTAAATCTCAACCAATGTGTAGCTTGCTGTTGGAAATGAAATCTACGATAAAAGACCATAAAAAACACTGCCGAAATGGTCAACCAAAACGCTCGATTCCAGAGGACAACTCCCTCAATTGGCAAACTCATTTCGTTCCGTTCAGCGACCGTCCAATAACGATTAAAATAAGCAAGGGCATTACTTCCTGAAGGGTCAAACAGTGCTGATAAAACCGGAGAATCTGTTGGTGAAATTACGTTAGATAATCCTTCTTTGAACAATAAAAAAATAACCACAAAAACAAATCCTGCATAAATATTTCGAGTAAAACCAACGATGGCAAAAACGAGCGCACTTACGACTAAAATATTAGGTAATAAAAAGAAAAAATACGTTTGAAAATAAGGTAAAAAATCGAAGTCAGCTAGCTGTTTTGGGTCTATCCAGTGGGAAGTGGTTCCCCAATACGCACCAATTCCAGCAAAGGCTGAAATAATGGAAATGACCGTTAACCCACTCAAAAATTTTCCTAATAAATAATCCCATTTTTGAAATGGATACACATAGATTAATTGATGAATATTTGAGCGAAAATCACGATATATGGAGACGCCAATTATAGACGGTAAAAGCAGTAAAATAAAGATTTCAAAGAAGGTAATGACTTTGTAAATTTCGGTTGGGGAATTGATGATATTTTTAGTCCATTCGTCATCAATCATTTCTGTATTGCCCCCCATGAATTGACTGGCAACCAAAAGCAATAATGCAGCGTAGAGGTAAGCGATGGGTTGTTTAAGCCAATATTTTAGTTCGTATTTGTAGATGGTTTTGAACATGACTTTTCAAATTATTTAGGGGCGGGATTGATTGAGTTTTCCGTTGGAAGACTTAATCAATCCCGCCCCTCTAAAATCCCAAAAACGAGAGGCTGGATTATCAGGTATTTTTTCAATTAAAGAGAATAATTAGATTCTAAAGACGGAGCAAAAAAGGATACTTCAGGGTGCGTTCGACCAGAAAACCTTTTGATACATCACCCATCTTCACAAAATCTATTTTATCTCTTAGAGCATGTTTAAAATACCTTCGTCAGATTAATAAACAAACTGCCCGTATTCACTCTCAATCTCTACCCGCGCCCCGTCAAATTTCTCCACATGACCAATCACTTGCGCATCGATATTAAACGATTTTGCAATAGCCAAAACATCTGCTGCATAGGCTTCTGGTAAGTACACTTCCAACCGTTGTCCCATATTAAAAACCTGATACATTTCCTTCCAATCCGCGCCCGATTCTTCTTGTATCATTTTGAACAACGGCGGTAAAGCCATCATATTATTTTTGACGATTTTTCTATTTTGAATAAAATGCTGCACCTTGGTTTGACCGCCACCGGTGTTGTGAATGATGCCATTGATTTGCGGACGCAGATTGTCTAATAATTGTTTCAAAACCGGTAAAAATGTCCGCGTTGGAGACAATATTAGCTTACCAATATGAATGTCCTTTCCATCAATATTAATGGTGTCCGTCAGTTTCTTACTCCCGACATAAACGACCGAATCCGGGGTATTTTTATCGTAAGAGTCTGGATATTTAGTGGCATATTCATGGTTCAATACATCGTGCCGTGCCGAAGTCAACCCATTGCTTCCCATGCCACCATTGTATTCATTTTCATAGGTTGCCTGACCATAAGAAGCTAAAGAAACGATGACATCTCCCACTTGTATATCATTGACAATCAAGTCACTACGCTTCATACGTGCAAATGCCGTGTACCCCACATCTATGGTACGCACCACATCGCCGACGTCCGCCGTTTCGCCACCTGCGAGGTGAACTTTAATGCCGTGTTTTTCCAGTTCCTCTGCAATTTCAGTGGTAGCATTGATGAGCGTCGAAATCACGTCTCCCGTAATCAAATTTTTGTTGCGGCCAATCGTGGAAGACAGAATAATATCGTCGATGCACCCCACGCAGCCCATATCGTCCAGATTCATCACCATCGCATCTTGAGCAATGCCTTTCCAGACACTCAAATCACCTGTTTCTTTCCAGTACATATACGCCAAACTCGTCTTTGTACCCGCCGTATCTGCGTGCATGAGGTTGCAATAAGCGGCATCGCCCCCCGCTACATCTGGTAGTATTTTGCAAAATGCGTTTGGAAATAAGCCCTTATCCAAATGCTTAATCGCTGCGTGTACTTCGTCTTTGGTTGCCGATACACCACGCTGCTCGTATTTATAATTTTTAGACATGATTTTCAATTTTGCGCAAAAATAGAAATTTCAATGAGCAATATGCAGTTTTTGATGACCAATGTGTAATTCTACTTTGGCACTTTAAAATAATAATAGGTCTTTAGCCATTATCTGTCCGGCCGCACCACGAGAAATATTCTTA
>CAYUNA010000370.1:0-2746 GCA_964445895.1 uncultured Saprospiraceae bacterium
TTTGTATCTTTTCGTCGGTCATAATTTGAATAGCATTTTGTAACGGTTTTTACAAAAAAAATAAGGGAGAGGTTGCTTTTAATAAAATAACCCCTTAGCTTTGCCCCCAACAAATATAAAAAATTAATGCAACAGTTGAATCACAAATTTTATTTTTTTAGCTATTTCTTTTACGGTCAATCGTAACGGGACTTGCTATATTGTATTCAATTGTTGATGAAAATATATAATGAAAGTCCTGCGATGCGGGACTTTTTTTTTGCTTAAAATTAAATCAAATACCAAATTTTAGATGAATCCGAACCACCACAATTTTTATTTTTTTTATTTCTGTTTCTTTGGCTATTCAAAGAAGAGCTTTTGATTTTGGTATTTTCAAATACGTCATTTAAATCAAAAGCTCTGTTCGCAGGGCTTTTTTTATTTAAACTATTGACTTTTTGAAAATCGTAGAAAATTGATAAAAATGTAAAAATGAATCGGAAGTGTCGAATTAGAACCACTTAATTTTTAAAGAACTTTGCTCAACGTGACGCAATTTTTCAAATAAATACAAAAATGGTATCAACAAATTTAGATCAAGACATATCCGAAACGCAAACCAAAACAAAAGTTGCCATTCAAGGCTACGCAGGCGCATTCCATGAAATTGCGGCGAGACTGCATTTTGGTGAAAAAAATATGGAAATCACTGCCTGCAATACGTTTGAAAAATTGATTAAATCAGTAGAAAAAGGGGAAGAATCGACAGCGGGTTTGATGGCTATTGAAAACAGTTTAGCGGGAAGTATCATGTTTAATTATCAACTATTGCATGCGTCTGATTTGCAGGTGACGGGCGAGGTATACCTACGAATTAAGCAAAACCTGATGACGCTGCCAGGTACGAAAATCGAAGATTTAGAAGAGGTACATTCACATTATATGGCGATAGCGCAATGTCGCCCATTTTTTCGGGATTATCCGCATATTCGCTTGGTGGAGTCGGCAGATACGGCATTGAGCGCAAAACATATTCGAGATAATAATTTAACCAAAACGGGTGCAATTGCGAGTACATTGGCTGCGGAATTATACGATTTAGACATGATTGCGCCGAGCATTGAAACGAATAAAAAGAACTATACTCGATTTTTGGTTTTGCATCCAAAAGAAACGGCGGTTGAACTGCCCGAAGCAAATAAAGTGTCGTTGTGTTTTTCGACTGCACATGAAGTTGGTGGATTGCATAAAATTTTGGGTGTTTTGGCAGCTTACGGCGTTAATTTAACTAAAATTCAGTCGTCGCCGATTGTTGGTAAAGAATGGGAATACCTGTTTTTTGTAGATTTTATTGCTAATCAAAACCTGGGTTGGCAACAAGCCTTAGATGCCATCCGACCGCTGACGACGAGTCTACGAATTTTGGGGGTTTATCCAAAAGGACAACATTTTGAATATTAAAAAAAGCGACTGAAGAGAATAATCGAGATAATCGAATCAATCAAACTATGTTTTTACAACCAGCAAAAAGATTAGGAGAGGTCAAAGAATACTATTTTTCGCGAAAGCTGAAAGAGATTGCTCAGATGCGGTCAGAAGGAAAAGATGTATTGAATTTAGGGATTGGAAGTCCTGATTTAGCACCATCGGAAGCGGCGATTGAGACGTTAATTTCAGCAGCCAAAGATGGGAATAATCATGCGTACCAAAGTTATAGCGGTATTCCAGCATTGCGGGAAGCGTTCGCGGATTGGTACGCCCAATACTTTAAGGTTGATTTAAATCCTGCGTCAGAAATTTTGCCATTAATTGGCTCGAAAGAAGGCATTATGCACATTTCGATGACGTATTTGGAAGCAGGAGATGAAGTGTTGATTCCAAATCCGGGGTATCCAGCTTATCGGGCGGTTTCTAATTTAGTTGGGGCGACGGCGGTAGAATATGAACTGTCTGAGGCGACAAATTGGTTACCTGATTTAGAAAAATTGGCACAAAGAGATTTAACGAAAGTGAAAATTATGTGGGTCAATTATCCAAATATGCCAACGGGAAAAAATGCGCCGTTTTCGTTTTTTAAAGCATTAATTGCGTTTGCAAAAAAGCATCAAATATTGGTCGTTAATGACAATCCATATAGCTTTGTTTTAAACGATAATCCGCAAAGTTTGTTAGCCGTAAAAGGTGCAAAAGAAGTCGCAATGGAACTGAATTCGTTGAGCAAGTCGCATAATATGGCAGGCTGGCGGATTGGTATGTTGGCAGGGAAAGCGGAGTATGTACAGACGATTTTGCGCTTTAAAAGTAATATGGATTCTGGGATGTTTAAGCCATTACAATTGGCGGCGGTGGCAGCGTTGAATAACCCTCAGGAATGGTATGATGGTTTGAATCAAATGTATGCCAAACGTCGGGCGAAAGTCTATGAATTGCTGGATGTCATAAATTGTAAATATGATAAAAATGGAGTCGGAATGTTTGTATGGGCAAAGATTCCAAACAACTATCAAAATGGCTTTGCTTTAGCAGATGAGATTTTAGAAAAATGCCACGTTTTTATAACACCAGGCGGTATTTTTGGAACGCAGGGAGATGGATATATTCGCGTGTCTTTGTGTGGAAAAGTAGCGGCGTTTGAGCAAGCGATTGAACGACTCTTATCCTTTCGAACGAAGTTGAGAAATCTGGAAAAACAATCCCAATAGATTCCTCGACTTCGCTCGGAATGACAAAGTAATGCTCGGAATGACAAAGTAATGCTCGGAAT
>CAYUNA010000370.1:2846-5229 GCA_964445895.1 uncultured Saprospiraceae bacterium
ACAAAGTAATGCTCGGAATGACAAAATAAAAGAACCATAAAAATTAATCATGATCATAACCATTATCGGACTCGGACTTATCGGCGGTTCGTTAGCGATTACCTTAAAAGAAAATGGGTTCGCCAACCAGATTATCGGCGTGGATGCACAGTCGGAAAGTGAGGATAAAGCTTTGCGTCGGCGCATTATTGATGAAGCGTTGCCATTGGAAAGAGCCGTTGCGAAAGCCGATATCATTATTGTTGCGACGCCAGTTGATGCGATGTTGACGTTGTTGCCAGAGGTGTTGGATTTAGTTGACAATCAGTTGGTTATGGATGTTGGTTCGACAAAGGAACAACTACTAGAAAGTATTGAACATCATCCGAAACGCGCTAATCTGGTGGCAACACACCCGATGGCAGGGACGGAACATTCTGGGATTGAAGCGGCGATTCCCAATTTATTTGATGATAAATACACGGTGTTCTGCGAAAGCGAAAAAAGCAGCAAACAGGCGGTAGAATTAGCAAAGAGGCTTTACGAATCTATCCCCATGCAAATCGCTTTTATGAATGCCAAACAGCACGATATACACACAGCGTATGTTTCGCATATTTCGCACATTAGCTCGTTTGCGTTGGCGTTGACAGTACTGGAAAAGGAAAAAGATGAGGACCGAATTTTTGAATTGGCGAGTAGTGGATTTGGTTCGACGGTGCGGTTGGCGAAGAGTTCACCCGATATGTGGATTCCGATTTTTCGGCAAAACCGTGATAACCTCATGGATGTTTTAGATGAACACATTAATACACTGGCGCGGTTTCGTAGCCTTTTAATTAAAAAAGATTTTGACCAATTTTATCAACTGATAGAGGAGGCGAATTCGATAAAGAAAATTTTGAACTAAAAACTTTATAAACGATGGATATTAAACCGATTTTTGAAAAGAAAAAACGACCGATTGTCATTGCAGGACCTTGTAGTGCGGAATCGGAGGAGCAAGTCATGACGGCTGCTCGTGCATTGGCAGCACAAAATATTGACCTGTTTCGTTCGGGAATCTGGAAACCCCGGACGCGTCCCAATTGCTTTGAAGGAGTCGGCTCGGTTGGCTTAGGTTGGTTGCGGCGAGTGAAAGAAGAAACGGGCTTGAAAGTAACCACTGAAGTAGCAAAACGTGATCACGTTTTGGAGGTGCTAAAATACGGCATTGACGTGCTGTGGTTGGGCGCACGGACGACCGTGAATCCGTTTTCAGTACAGGAAGTGGCGGACGCTTTGCAAGGTGTAGACATTCCAGTGATGATTAAAAATCCAATCAACCCAGACTTGGGATTGTGGATGGGGGCAATCGAGCGAATTTACAAAGCGGGGATTACACGTATTGGAGTCATTCATCGTGGATTCTCGTACCATGGAGAATCTAATTATAGAAATGTTCCACGCTGGCAAATTCCAATTGAGTTGAAACGACATTTTCCAGACATTGAAATTATTTGTGACAACAGCCACATTTGCGGTCGGCGCGATACCTTGGCGACGGTAGCACAGGAAGCGTTGGATTTGGATTTTGATGGCATCATGACCGAAGTGCATCCGACGCCCGATGAGGCTTGGAGTGATGCCGCTCAACAGATTACGCCTGTTGTTTTTAAGCAATTGGTGGATGATTTGCAGGTACGGAGCAGGGTTTCTGAAAATGTAGAATTTCAACATTCTTTGCAGCATTTGCGCGGACAAATAGATGAAATAGACAACGAATTGCTCAATTTATTAGGCGCACGAATGGAAGCTGCCGATAAAATTGGGGAATATAAACGCAACAACAATATCGCAATTTTGCAGCCGATGCGGTGGAACGAAATTTTGGAAAAAGCCGTGATAAAAGGTCAAAAACACAATTTGAGCGAGGAATTTATTAAGGTATTTTTAAAAGCAATTCATCAGGAATCTATCAATCATCAAGGGAAGGTGATGAACGAGAAAGTAGTGGAGCATTGATGGTTTTGTTTATTTTGCGTTTCTAATAATATTGGACTTTTGACGAAAGTCTTTATATTTTTACGGTATGCGTCTTGGGGTTCTCAAAGGGGAAAAGCTGTATTTTTTAGAAAATCCAGTTTTCCCCCTTTGAGAGCTCTTTAGCCGCACGTAACTTATTTTCTTTCGTGAATATTTTCGGGTGAAAATGCTCAATGAACAGATTATACTAAAAATTCAGGATGACTCCTATTTGACACATCTGATAAAGGATAAGTCTGTAGTGTGTGCGGATAGGAATAACCAATCAACCTTATTTTTTATCTTTTGAGAATACAAAAGTTTTAGAAACTTTTGTATTTTTTTACAATTTCTTTTTCAACCAATCTTTAGTTGTAGTCCGTTCAATTTTTGCCATTTC
>CAYUNA010000371.1:0-5218 GCA_964445895.1 uncultured Saprospiraceae bacterium
AAAATCGCAAAATTTTCGAGCTTCAAACACCTCATTCCCCCGCGCCTGCGGCGCGGGGCGGTGGTGTGCTAAGGGAGCAAAAGCTGAATTTTTCATAAAAAATCCAGCTTTTGCTCCCTCTGAAAAAAAAATCCGTGGTGCGGGCGGACAGAGAAGCGCTATTGAACTTGCAAAAAATAATTCATATTATTAAAAATATTTTTTGTCAAATCAAGTGAGCTAAAGTAAATTACTTTTTCTTCTTTTTATCCGTCGGTTTCTCTGCTGGCAATTCCCCCAATTCTCGAAAACGATACCCTTTTCGATAGCCATACAGCATTTCTAAATCTCCTGTTTTAAACTCGCCATTTCGCTTAAAATTCACGTTTTTAAACACGCCTTCCAGCCTGTACCCTCTACCTTTTGTCCAATTCCAGGGTTGAAAATAATGTCCATTTGGTGTTAATTCGACCATACCAATTTTTTTATTATCTAACAATAACTCATTGTCCATCACCGTCACTCTAAAGTTAAAATTAGCATTACTTTTATTCGTCGAATCTCGTTCAAAACTGCTGCCAATCTCATTCCCTGCCGAAATCAAATCCAACTCGTATTGTTGTGTTTCCTGTATTCGCTGTTGCACCTCAACAGGCAAATCGGCCACCTCATAAGCGTCTTCTTCTTGATAATATTTTCGATTGACCAATTCAAAATAATCGTCATCATCAAATTTAATCACCTCTTCATATAACTCCTTTTCCATCCGCGATTTTACATTATCCAAGACTTCCCGTTCGCGCGCGGGCAAAGAGGAAACATCTCCTTCTACGATGATTTCTCCACGATGCCGAGTCCGTAATAAATTGAACTTACTATTGCGGAAACTATCATCTACTTCCCAATAAAACCAAGCCGTCAAGCGACATTGTTCCTCACCGTTGACAGTTACAAATTGATACACTGATTTCCCGATGCTTGGCGTATAAAAATGAAGCGTTCGGAAAATTCGCGCCTTATCAATAAACAAATCTGCTCGCCACGACCCTCGCAAATTCTCTTGTTTTATCCCCTTGCGCTGCACTCGTTTTTCAGGCTTTTTATTTCGATAATAGTTATAGCGATCTACCGATTTTTGGTAAGGACTTTTCTCTTTTTTAAATTGTGCCGGCAAGTCTCCACACATTCCAAAAAACAGCAGGAAACAAATCACGCCGACAAAACCAATCCAACCTTTCCAACTTCCTCCCACAAATTTCTTGGTTTTCACTTCCTTCTGCGCCATCACTCGTTCAAACAATGGCACCAATCTCTTAGCCTGCGGGTCATCTCGCAATTCTGCATCTATTCGGCACGCATTCAGCAACACGCGTGCTACGGGACGACTCGTGTTTTCTGGTACTGGGAACTTTCGCAATACCTGCACCACATAATTGTGCGCCAAAATGCCGTACCGCTCTTTGATTTTTGAAAAATAATCGGGCAGGTTTTTAAATACATTCAACGTATGCAATTCGAAAAAACTGACAGCTTCCTTCTTCAAACGCTTATTGCCCGGCTGAAATGGGTCACCTAAATTTTCAATTCCTTCGGCTACATAATTTTCCAAATATTGATGCGCTTTTTCATAAGCGGGCTGCTCAAAATCAGCAGGCATTTTAAAACCAGACTCCCGAATGTCCTTTAGCTTTTGAATGCTTTGAAAACCCGGCTGGGTAGCACTTTCATAATAAATCTGATTAAAACGATAGACAAGATAAGGCTTTATTTTCTCTTTGAAATCAGCATTTTCCAATTCTTTAATCATCCCATTTTCTTGGAAAATCGCGGTATCTCCCTTTTCTAAAAAAGCTAATAATGGCTTGTTTTTAAATATTTGAAAATGAAAATCCCTATCAGTTTGCAGCAACTGAATTGCATTTTGTAATGCTAATTTATTATACGTTTTTCCATCAATTGAAATGGTCGATTCCGTATTCGAACCTGTTTCAGAGGATAATAACTTTTGCCATTTTTCTAAATTAGCATCGTTGATGTCCGTCAATGGCTTATCCGCAAAAACATAGAGAGGACTAGAGTATTGCATTTTGATTGTGTTGGTATTTCGTAAAAAAGTTTAAGGGTTTGGAGTTTGGAGTTCATGGAGATTTAAAATCTAAAATGTACCGTATCAGCAGCCTATTCAGCTTTTGCCAGCTGGTATATTGCTAAAGAACTTATATAAGTACGCGGACACATTTATTAGCGATTTTTAGAACTATCTTTTTCCGCTATTTTTCCTTTTTTTAGGTGAACAGTTATTCTGTCAAACGGGGAGTTTATTTTTTACAAACTCCCTAAATTATTCACTTCTTCATTTACTTTATTGAACTACGAACCCAAAATAATTTGCTAATTCACCTTGGTTCTCGTAAGTGTTGTAATCGCTATCAAGAGAAATTCTTGCATTCCAAGTTTCCGTATCACCAAACATACACTTTGTATCTACATCTTTTGCAATTATTCTATCGAAACGAATTGGGATGTAATATTTCAATTCTTTTTTACAGATATAATAAAAATCAAGTACAAACTCTGAATTGTTCTCTTCAAGACTAAAACGATAAGGGTCAAACATTTCTCCTTGATTTACGACAACATCAAAGTATTGGTCGAAAATATAGATTAGTGAAGTATCTTTTGGTTCGTTGGTATCTCTCGTGACGTAGAATCCAATTTCTATATTGTCTACTTCTACTTGATTTAAACTGATTAAATCATATAAAGTATTCGGCATTTTAATTCTGAATCGAATACTATCCCCAATTGATAATGTATCATTATCAGAGTCTATTCTTATTGGGTATTCGCCAAATCGCAATAGCTGCTCATTTCTCAATCCGTCACATTCGTCGGTCAAGAAACACGAATTACATATTAAAATCAAAATTGACAAAATAAAAATTTTGGATTTCATCTTTTATTTTACTTGCTCATTTTTAACGCATTGCATCCGTGGGCTGTCAACTGTCTCCCATTATTTAGCATAAATCTTCGTTCGTTGCATCCACTGCCCGTTGACGAGTTTCCAGGTCGCTTTCATAGTAAAAAATTCTTTTTTAGTTGCCCCTTCTTTTTTGGCACCTTTTATCGGGACGTCTCGTTCAATCGACACATCAACAAACGCCATTTGAGATTTATTTAAAAAAGTAACTTTAGTAATTTTCTTTTTTTGCTTTCCAAATGTTTGCAGCTCTCGATGCCACGTTTGAAATAGAATTGTTGCAGTCTTATCTTTGTCCTCTGATGGTTCTAAAAACGTTTTTATCCGTTCGATTTCTTTTTTAGAATCATCGCTAACCGTTACCGATAATTCCAAAAATGCTTCTACTCTGTTTTTCAAATCCTTCTTAGGACTGGTAAAACTTTGCATCGAAAAGGCAACGCCAAGCAGTAATAAAATGTAGTTGTTCATATTTTTTAATAAATAATTTGTTTTCAAATTTTAATGCTCAATGAATTAGAAATAGTAAATTATTCCCCAAAATTACACAGATTTTATAGAACTTTAAAAAAATTAGACCGGAATTGCCTTTAAAAATCATTTCTATTATGAATACTCCTCACAACTATTTACTTTTGCAGCCGTTTAAAAAAACGTAAGTACTCGGACGTATTTATTCGTGGAATTTTAGTTCTAAAAACCGCTAATAAATGTGTCCGCTTACTTAATCACTTTAAAATTAATTAGACCTTATAAATATGGCAAGAGAAATTCAACTACGAGATGCCCTTCGAGAAGCGATGAGCGAAGAAATGCGCCGCGATGAAAGCGTGTTTTTAATGGGCGAAGAAGTTGCGCAATACAACGGCGCATACAAAGTAAGTAAAGGCATGTTAGACGAGTTTGGTCCAGAGCGAGTGATTGATACGCCGATTGCAGAATTGGGTTTTGCAGGTATTGGTGTGGGTGCAGCAATGAACGGATTGCGACCAATTATAGAATTTATGACTTGGAATTTTGCCGTTTTGGCATTTGACCAAATTGTAAACAATGCCGCTAAAACACTGTCTCAATCAGCAGGTCAATACTCTTGTCCGATTGTTTTCCGGGGTCCTTCGGGAGCAGCGGGTCAGTTGGCACAACAACACTCACAGACGTTTGAGTCTTGGTTGGCAAATTGCCCTGGGTTGAAAGTCATTTCTACTTGCGACCCTTATGATTCTAAAGGCTTGATGAAAGCGGCGATTCGGGACAATGACCCAATTTGCTTTATGGAATCAGAGATGATGTATGGTCACAAAGGCGAAGTGCCAGAGGAAGAGTATTTGATTCCAATTGGTAAAGCAAAAGTTAAGCGTGAAGGTACAGATGTGACTATCGTTTCTTATAACAAAATGATGATGGAATGCTTCAAAGCTGCTGACGAATTGGCAAAAGAGGGCATTTCTGCGGAAGTTATTGACTTGCGTACCATTCGTCCGTTGGATTTCCAAACTATCGTTGATTCTGTGAAAAAGACGAATCGTTTGGTGGTGGTGGATGAAAGTTGGCCGTTTGCTGGTGTGAGTGCCGAGGTAGCTTACGAAATCCAAAAATACGCATTTGATTATTTGGATGCACCTGTTACGCGTGTGAATTCTGCGGATACTTCATTGCCGTATGCACCGACGTTTGTGGAGGCGTATATGCCGAATCCGAGTAAGATTATGAAGGCAGTAAAAGAGGTTTTGTATGTAGGGGCGTAAGGAATGATGAATGAAAAATGATGAATTTGCTTGGACAACTTCATCATTTTTCATTTTTCAAAAAAAGCTTTTCAATTCTTTCAATAAAAAATCAGGCGCACTCATCGTCTTTCCTGTCTTTTGATTTACAAAACACAACTTCACACTTCCACCATTTACCAGTTTATTTTTTTCATTAAAAATTTCGACATGAAAGGTAATGAACTTGTTCGGCAGCTTTCTTAACGTCGTTGCAATCGTCAATAATTCATCGTAATGCGCAGGACGAACGAAGCGGGTATTCAGCGACATTACGGGCATCATTACGCCAAGTTCTTCTTCCATTTTTTTATAAGTCAAACCTAGGGAACGCAGCATTTCTACCCGACCAATTTCGTAATAACTGGCGTAATTGCCGTAGTACAAATACCCCATTTGGTCAACTTCGCCGTAGCGGACGCGTTTTTGAAACTTATGTGTAAACATTACTTTTATTTTATTCGCTTGCTGGCCAGGGGTTGTGTAAATAAGT
>CAYUNA010000372.1:0-5202 GCA_964445895.1 uncultured Saprospiraceae bacterium
AAATAGTAATCTATTATGAAAAAGTACACCCGATTTCTAAAATTATGGAATGCAACAGCCTCCATCTTAATGGCAATCTTTTTAATTTCAGCATCTCTTAATGCGCAATCTATTGACCTCGAATTATCGTTGACTTCGCCCAATGCGAGTCCTGGTATTTTTGGAAATGTCACTGTCACGGCTACCGTAATTAATACGGGCAGCGGTACGGCAACTAATGTAATGCTCGAATTCCCAACTTTCCCAAGTGACCTACCTGTCACGGGCGACCCGATGGAAACCCAAGGCTTTTTTAGTAATTGGTGGACAGGTACAGCTACGTGGGATGTTGGTACACTTGAGGCAGGTGCATCGGCAAGTGTCGAGATTGGTCTGTTTCCTTTAGCAGAAAATATTGATTTTTATGGCGAAGTAACGGCAGTCAATGGTAATGATTCGGATAGTTCTCCAGGCAATGGTACTTCTCCGAATCCGAATGAAGATGACGAGGCAGCTATAAGAATTAACGATACAGGAGGCGGTACTTGTGAACTAACTGCTTTAGTTAGCAACATTATTTGTGATGATAATGGCACTTCAAATGATGACAATGACGACTTGGTTCGTTTTGATTTAACTGTCAATGGGCAAAATACTTCGGGAGATTGGATTGCTCAATTGCCTTTGCCTTCTGGTGGTTCAAATTTCATTACTGGAGCAGTTGGGACGACTACGCCGATTGTTTATAATATTAATGCGGTCAATCAAGATTTGGGTGGGATTATTGAATTTTTAGTAGAAGATTCGAACGATGCGAGTTGTTCCACAAACGTTGCTGTTACGCCGCCGTCGACTTGTTCTAATGGTGGAGGTCCTTGTGATTTTACGGCAGATGTTTATAATATTCAATGTTTTGACAATGGTACACCAACCGTTCCAAGTGACGATGTTTGGAGTTTTGATTTTAATGCGATTGCTGTTGATAACGATAATGCTTATATAGCGAATATAGACGGTCAATCCTTTTTTGGTACGTTCAATCAATCGACCTCTTTTGGTCTTTTTCCGATTGCAGATGGTGATGTAACGTTGACTATATCAGATTTAAGCGGTATTTCTTGTGGTTCTCCCATTAATATTGCCGCTCCTTCTCCATGTTCAAATGGCGGTAGTAATGGTATGGATTTAGAATTGAGCATTAGCAGTCCGACCACCAATCCGACCATTTATTCCAATGGAACCATCGTCGTATCGGTTGCCAATACGGGAACAATCGCTGCGACGGATGTCCAAATTGAAATTCCATCTCCACAAGGTTATATCTATCAAGGTGGCAATGAATTTACCGCTTCGCAGGGTGGTTTTAGTGCTACAGGTACACAGGTTTGGACTGTTGGAACAATCGCGGCTGGAGATGATGCAACCATAGAACTCAACTATTTTTTCTTAGCTGATCCAAATGGTATTGCCAATTATGCGCAAGTTATTAATGCCAGTGAAACCGATACGGATTCTACGCCTGGTAACGGTACTTGCTGTACCCCGAATGAAGATGACGAAGCTGTTTTTACCTTTGGAGGTATGATTGCTACACCTGATTTGACCGTTTCTGACTTTAATGAAAACTGGCCAACACCTTTAGCTATTGGCGTAGAATATCCATTTGTTTTTGACTTAAAAAACATTGGAGCTGCAACGGCAACAGGCAATTATCGTGTTGGTGTTTATTTTTCAACTGATGGTTTTTTGGATGCTGGTGATTATTTAATTGGGGAAATAGCGACGGGAGATACGCCAGTAGGAACAATCACAGCAGTGCCTGGTTTGGTAGAGGTTACGGCAGATGTCCCTTCTGATACTTATTTTGTTTTGTTGGTCGCAGATGATTTGAATGATATTTTGGAAACGAATGAAAATAATAATATTCAAGTGTCTAATGATACTTATTCGGTTGATAATAGTGGAAATACTTGTACAGGTATTTTTGTTGCAACAAGCCAGACGGAGTTGAATCAATTTGACCCAACTTGTACCACTTGGGCGGGGGCGATTGAATTGAGTGGCAACATTACGGATTTGAGTCCTTTGGCAAATTTGGAGAATATTTTAGGTAATATAACATTTGAGGGAACGCAAGTTGCGAATTTAGATGGTCTAAGTAACTTACAATCGCTTGGTGCATTGTTCTTATTTGGGAATACTGAATTGAATAGCATAGCAGGATTATCTCCTAACTTAGAAGTAGGGAGTATTCAGATTATTAATAGTGCACAGTTGAATAGTATTGGTAATTTACCTATCTCTAATACAACGACTAACTTGACGATTGCCAATAATCCGGCATTGACTTCCTTAGCTGGTTTGCAAAATTTGACGGGGAACTATCCAAATTTAGAATTGACCCTTGCCTCTCTTTCGAATATCACATCACTATCAGATTTGCAAAATATTACGCAGTTAAAGCGATTAAGTATTTCTCAATTCGCAGTTTTGTTAAGTTTAAATGGGTTAGACAATTTAGCGGCTATTGAAAATTTAAATATTAGCGGCAATGCAAATTTAGCAGATTGCTGTGCGATTTTTGAACTTTTAAATAATAACGGGGTAAGTGGAACTGCGAATATTGCTAATAATGAAATGGGCTGCAATTCGGCACAGGACATCATTGATACTTGTAGCCCAAGCGGTTGTCAAATCACCGCAACGATTCTTGACATTCAATGTCAATCTAACTTGACTTTAACCAATAATGCTGATGATACATACACTGCTCGAGTTTTAATTGAAGGTACGTCCGATTGTTTTGGCAATTATAAAATTGATGGCGAATTGGGTGGTGTTTTCGGTAGCCCCGCTATTTTTGGACAAATTGCAAGCATTGGGCCATTTCCAATTTCGGGCGGTGATGTAACGGTTACCATTACAGATTTTAATGATGAAGGCGCAATTCAACTTAACTTAACTGCGCCGTCAGCTTGTTCGGATGGTGTTGATGCGAATGAATGTGGTTTTGAAAATACCTATCCAATTAGTGGTGCATTATTTAGTCCGACACTTCCTCATGTGACAGAAACAGGCAATGGTTATGAATTAGAAAATTTAGTCAGTAATGGAGGGCTAGGGCTTGCTTATGATGATTTAAGCATTGATTTTGCAGGCGAACAAACTGCATTAACCACAATTTCGCAACCATCCAATGCCTTTGATAGAGCAGATGATGGCGATTTTTTTACAGGAGAATTTGTTCCATTAATCAGTGCAAATACTATTGCAATTAGAAAATTGACACCCAACGGTGCGGTAGTTTGGTCACAGACAGTTACTTTTGATTCTGGTGGGCCACAAAGCGCACCTTCACTTAGAGATGCAATTACACTTTCAGATGGATATGCCTTTTTGGCAGGAGCGAATGGTCCGCAGGATATTATTTGGATTTTAAAAACAGATTTTGATGGAAATGTGATTTACAACAATCAGTTAATGTTGACAGATGGATTACTGTCTCTCAATTTTGACCAATTAGCCAATAATGGTGATTTTATCATTTACCGACAGGGGTCAAGTAGAACTGGGTATTTGGTTCGAGTATCGGCATCGGGTGATTTTCTTTTTGAAGAAGGGATTGTCGGTGATTTAGTTTCCAATCGTTTTGGCGGATTTGATGAAACACCAGATGGCAACTTTATTTATGCCAGTTACCTGGAATTTCCTTTTCCTGTTTTAGAAAAGGTAGATGCATTTACAGGTGAGCGGCAGTGGAAAATTAGATTGACTGATGTTTTCTCTCCTGATAGTGATTTCACTTTCGGTAGCCAAGCTGACGTCGTCGCAACTAATGATGGCGGTGCGGTTGTCGGATATTCTACGAGCAGTCCTGTCGGTGTTCCATCTGCTTATGAGTATGGAAAGGTGAATGCATCAGGTAATTTGGTTTGGTCTAGATTATTACCTGAAATATATAGTTTGAACGCAAAGTTAGCAACTTCAGATGGTGGCGTTTTATTTGTGGGAACAATTGACGATGAATATGCAGTAGTCAAGACAACTTCCGAAGGACTACTTACGCCAACTTGTACAAGCGGTGGCGGAAATTGCAATCTTTCAGTTGATGTTGATGTTTCTCCTTGTGACAATAATGGCACACCAAACGATCCCTCTGATGACACTTTTACATATCAATATGTGGTCATAAACCCGGGCAGTACTGCAAGTGGTTTTGTTCCTGTTGGATTAGGAGTGAGCGGTAATTATGGAGAGGTCTTTTCCAGTATTCCAAATAATATTATTGACTTCGGAAATAATCCAAGTGCTTTTATGATTGCTGATGCCAGTGACCCTACTTGTATTACCACATTTTCCATTGTTCCACCAGCGACTTGCTCCAATGGCGGCGGTAACGGGATTGATTTAGAAATGAGCATCGGGAACACCCCTGGAATAGTTACGCAATGGTCATTTATTAGTGTCGATTTCATAGTATCTAACAATGGAACAGCTGCCGAAACAGGGATTGAAGTTGAAATTCCACTACCGAATGGGCTGCAATACAAAGGTGGTGATGAGTTTGCTACAATGAATGGAAGCTTCTCGCCGTATGGCGGCAATATCTGGTCAGTTGGTTCGCTTGGCGCTGGAGAACTGGCAACACTTACGGTTAATTATTTTGTAGTTACATCGGATATGTTCACCTTCTACGCTCAGGTCAGTGCGCAAGATGGCACAGATACGGACAGTACACCAGGGAACGGAACTTGCTGCACTGCAACAGAAGATGATGAGTTAGTATTTGAAATTTTTCCGACTACTAGCCAACCTTTGATTGGTCAAAATGGAACGAATGTTTCCAATGAAAGCTCATTTTTGATTGGAAAAATATATCCGAATCCAGCGACTAATTTATTGAATATTGAATTAGAAAGTAATGAGGAGCGTGCGGCATTTTTACAAATAATAAACGCATCAGGTCAGTCGTATTTACAAAAAGAAATGGCACTGGAAAGAGGGCAAACTGCTTTGAAAATAGAAGTTCAAAACCTACCACGTGGAGTTTACTTTTTGAAAGTAGAAACGGAGAACGGAGTAGTGGTTGAGCGATTTTTGAAACAATAGAAAAACTAGATATGCTCTTAAGAGGAAGGCTGATTTGTTAATTCAAATCAGCCTTTTTGTTTAGTGAAATGAATTAATTACTACGCGGCACTTAATACCTACGGTATGCACACA
>CAYUNA010000373.1:0-5196 GCA_964445895.1 uncultured Saprospiraceae bacterium
TTCAAATTCGCCAAAATATAATAGTATTTTAAATAAAAATATTGGTAAGACTCATCAATTGAGTCACTAATTTAATACACGACCAACTATGTCTGAAGCGTTTAATTCCTTTTTAGGAAACTCACCCAACTGGTATAAAAAAACCATCTTAGCCTTTTTAATATTGAATCCAATTTTATTGTATACCGTCGGTGCAACCGCTACCGGCTGGATAATTATTGGAGAATTTATTTTGACCTTGGCAATGGCCTTAAAATGCTATCCACTCCAATCAGGTGGATTGATTGCCTTCCAAGTCGTATTGCTCAATTTAACAACTCCATACACCGTTTTTCATGAGATTGAAGGCAATTTAGAAGTAATTCTTCTATTGGTTTTTATGGTTGCAGGGATTTATTTTATGAAACCCTTACTGATGTTTATCTTCGGTAAAATCTTCATAAAAGTGCGTTCTAAAGTTGTTTTGTCTTTACTGTTCTCCTTTATCGCTGCATTTTTAAGTGCATTTTTGGATGCTTTGACGGTGACAGCAGTTTTAATTGGTGTATTTGTTGGTTTCTACCAAGTTTATATGGCGGTGCATTCGAGTGAAAAAGATCATGATGATAGTGGTGTCGCAGACAGAAAAGAATTGGACACCGATACTTTAGAAAAATTTCGCGCTTTCTTGCGAAGTTTGGTGATGCATGGAGCAGTCGGAACGGCATTGGGTGGCGTTTGTACGATAGTTGGTGAGCCACAAAACTTGTTGATTGGCGATAAGTTGGGCTGGGATTTTATGGAGTTTTTCTATGCAATGGCACCGATTACAATACCCGTTTTGGGTGCAGGTTTGGTGACTTGTGTACTCTTAGAAATAACGGGTACATTTGGATTTGGTGAGAAATTGCCGGCGAAAGCTAGAGATATTATTCAAGGATATTTAGAAAACCAGGATGCGAAAAGAACAAGTGCGGAAAAATATGCGTTGGTTGTTCAAGCAATTTCTGCTCTATTTTTGATTGTTGCATTGGCATTTCACTTAGCTCCTGTTGGCTTGATTGGATTAACGATTATTGTTTTACAAACAGCATTTACGGGTATTACGGACGAGCATAGTATCGGACATGCATTTGAAGAGGCATTGCCGTTTACAGCTTTATTGGCGGTATTTTTTGTAATTGTGGGCATGATTCACGATTTGCATTTATTTAAACCAATTATTGAATATGTGCTGGCGCAACCGAAAGATTTGCAGCCGCCACTATTTTACGCTGCCAACGGAATATTGTCGATGATTAGCGATAATGTTTTCGTAGCAACCGTTTATATCAATGAGGTAAAAGCCGCTTTCGATGCTGGAAATATTACTCGTGAAGAATTAGAACACCTCGCTATTGCCATCAATACCGGAACGAATTTACCAAGTGTAGCTACACCAAATGGTCAAGCGGCATTCTTGTTTTTATTGACTTCTGCTTTAGCTCCAGCAATTCGATTGTCTTACATGAAAATGATTAAAATGGCATTGCCATATACGATAGTATTGGGTGGAGTTGGTTTGATTGGGGTAATTTTCTTCATGTAAGAAAGTTTGTAAAAAAAGGCAGTGTATCAAAAATAATATTAGAGCATTGGACGCACCGCTAAAAAAAGCCTGAAGTCCGAAGATTCAAGTAAAACGAAGGTTTTCTAACTTCTGACAATAAATATGGTCTGACTGCTCGCTTCTTTATAAAAAAAGCGTACATTTGCGCCGCTGTAACTGATTTACAATAATCACTAACGGTCATTCAAGCTTTTTGACATATAGTAAGAATCTGATTTTCAGGAGGTTACAGCAATATCCTTCTGTTTTAGAGCTTGAATACAACAACATTTATTTATTATGGCAGTTTATCTAACAAAAGAAAAAACTGAAGAGATTTTCGCTCAACATGGCGGTGCTAAAGGAAATACTGGTTCTGCGGAAGGACAAGTAGCCTTATTTACACACCGAATCAAAGGACTTTCTGATCACTTGCAAACCAACAAAAAAGACCATTCTTGTCGTCGTACTTTGTTGACATTGGTAGGTAAAAGAAAGCGGATGTTGAACTACATCGCTAAAAAAGACATCGTGAAATACCGTGAATTAATCAAAGAATTAGGTATTCGTGGTTAAAAATATAATGAAAAAGTATTGTCCTCATTTGTGGGGCAATGCTTTTTTGTTTTTTATAGGACAGTGGACTTCAGTCCACAATGTGATATGCAGAAAATAGACATTTACATGGTGGACTAAAGTCCAATGTCCTGTCAGAGAATTAGCAACACAGAAAACAGAGCAGCTTGGTCGGCTTTTGACTTGAGAAGTTCATTTTTTTTATTAATCCTAAAACCTAAAATATAACCTACTGCTTCTGTATTTGCAACCTTTCTGAATCCGGCGATTCGCTCGCCAACCTCTACTATATAAAGTACACAAAATTGTACTTCTCTTTTCATGCTTTACCATTTGCTGCTCGGGTTATTGAAGACCTGGAGTGCTTGGTAATTTATTGCTTTTTTCTGTTGGCTACACTTAACTATTTTCATAAAGCATTGATTTTTAGATGCTTGTGCTTAATATTCTGTTGACAACAGCACTAAAGCAGTGATTTCCTTTTATCATTTAGGTTAGAAATCACATTTATTTATTAAAATTTTACGAGATAGCAATTTACTCTTAGACGATTTAAAACATTTGGAATAATTTAATATTGGAATAAATTTGATGATTATTTTTAGTGAAAAGCTATTTAAATGCTTGCCCTAACCTAATAACCAATCAACTTAATAACCAATCACCAAACTGGTCACTCTCGTAAAAAAACCTTTAACAAAATGGGTAAAAAAATTGGAACTTCTGTTACTTTCAATATGCCTGACGGGCAAGAAGTAATGATTGAAACAGGAAAGTTGGCTGCACAGGCAGACGGTTCAGTTGTCGTAAAAGTTGGCGACACTATGTTATTTTGTTCGGCAGTTTCTTCTTTAGAAACGCGCCCCGGACAAAGTTTCTTTCCACTCTCCGTGGATTATCAGGAAAAATTTGCCTCAGCAGGTCGAATTCCAGGTAACTTTTTTAGAAGAGAAGCGCGTTTGTCAGATTATGAAATCTTGACTTCACGTTTGGTTGACCGTGCGATTCGTCCATTGTTTCCAGATGGTTACATGAAAGACACGCAAATCATCATCAACCTAATTTCTGGTGATAAAGAAACGATGCCTGATGCTTATGCGGCATTGGCAGCTTCTGCAGCGATTGCGGTATCGGATATCCCATTCGCATCGCCAATTTCAGAGGTACGAGTAGCACGCATCAACGGCGAATTTGTCATCAATCCTGGCCGAACAGCAATTGCTGATGCGGACATCGAATTGATTGTAGCTGCCGATATGGACAATATCATGATGGTAGAGGGCGAGGCAAAAGAATGTACCGAGCGCGAATTGATTGATGCCATCAAAACGGCACACGAAGCCATCAAGGTACAGTGTCAGGCACAAAAAGAATTAGCGGAAAAAGTAGGCGGTAAAGCGTTGACTACCCGCGAAATTGAGGAAGTTCCTCAAAACGAGGAAGTGAAAGCAAAAGTAGCAGAATTGGCTACCGATAAGATTTTGAAAATGGCTCAAAGCGCGTTGAATAAAGACCAGCGCAAAAAAGCCCTGAAAGAAATCAAAACGGAAGTCAAAGAATGGTTTGCTGAAAACCACGACGAAGAATGGCACGAGGAAAATGGTGATTTTATCAGCTACTACTTCAATAAAATCCAGAAAGCAACCATCCGTAAAATGGTCTTGGATACGCGCGTTCGATTGGACGGTCGTCAACCAAACGAAGTACGGAACATCTGGACGGAAGTCAATTACTTGCCAGCAGCACACGGTTCGGCTATCTTCACACGTGGTGAAACACAGGCGTTGATGTCGTTGACTTTGGGTACAAAAACTGATGCAGCAATGATGGACACCGCGTTGTTGCAGCACTACGAAAAATTCATTCTACACTATAATTTCCCTGCATATTCCGTAGGTGAAACGAAGCCGATGCGTGGTCCTGGACGACGTGAGGTTGGACACGCAAACCTGGCGCAACGTGCCTTGAAGCAAGTCTTGCCAGAAGATAACTCTTACGTTATCCGATTGGTGGCGGACATTATGGAATCAAATGGTTCCTCTTCGATGGCGACCGTTTGTTCTGGTTCGATGGCGTTGATGGATGCAGGTATCAAAATCAAAGCACCAGTAGCGGGTATCGCGATGGGTATGATTTCTGATGGCGAAAATGCGGCAATTTTGTCGGATATTTTGGGTGACGAAGATGCATTGGGAGACATGGATTTCAAATTGACGGGTACAGAAACAGGTATTACCGCTTGCCAGATGGACATCAAAATTGAAGGATTGTCTTACGAATTGTTGGAAGAAGCATTGATGCAAGCCAAAGAAGGTCGATTGCACATCTTGGGCGAAATGGCGAAGACCATCGACACGGCAGCCGAAGACTTGAAACCACACGCACCAAGAATGGTGACGATTGTGATTGACAAAAGCTTTATTGGCGCGGTTATCGGACCCGGCGGTAAAGTCATTCAAGAAATGCAAGAAATTACAGGTACGAACATCAACATCGAAGAGGTGGATGGCAAAGGTATCGTAACGATTGCAAGTTCGGATAAAGATTCGATAGATGCAGCCAGCAAGCGCATCAACGATATTACGTTCAAACCAAGCCCTGGTGATGTGTTTGACGGCGTTGTAAAAACGGTTATGCCTTACGGTGTATTTGTTGACTTCAAAGGCGGCAAATCTGGTTTGCTACACGTATCTGAGATTTCTCATACGCGCATTGAAAACGTGGAAGATGTTTTCAAAGAAGGCGATGAAGTTAAAGTTAAATTAATCGAAATCGACGCACGGACAGGCAAAATGCGCTTGTCTCGCAAAGCCTTGATGATGAAACCTGACGGCACGATGCCAACGGATGAAGAGTCGATGGGCGGCGGTCGTGATGACCGACGTGGCGGCGGCGGACGTGGCGGTGACCGTAGAGGCGGCGGCGGACGTGGTCGTGATGACCGACGTGGTGGCGGCGGATATCGTCGATAGAATTTGAGATTTTCCTGACCTTTTTGGGGTTGGGATAGGATATAAAAAAGCGTCTTTCACTTTGTGGGAGGCGCTTTTTTT
>CAYUNA010000374.1:0-5163 GCA_964445895.1 uncultured Saprospiraceae bacterium
TTTGAAACTGCGATTTATGTTGATATAATGAGCATTTTCAAAGTGAAAAATAAGAGCAAAATATCCTCTCAAGAATATTAAGTTATTTACTTCGCGTTCCTTAGTCAAAAGTATAACCTATTTCTGTCCAAGTGCTTATAAGGCGGCAAAGATAACAAAGCTAACGGCTTGGAAGGAGTGAGTTACGTTTTTTTTTGTTGAGCTTAACTCACAATACCTACGCTTTTGGACTGTTTTTTGATTTTAGATTAAAAAAAAGGTCAAATAAGCATAAACACCACACATAATCCATTGATTATTAAGGAAAAATAGAAAATAAATTGAAAATTATTTTCAAAACCCAAAAAAAATACGACCTTTGCGAACTCTCTGTCCATTTCTAATGGATTTTTCATAACTTATTCTAAACCAATAATATAGCGATGAGAAAAGCTGATTTAGTAACGGCCATTTCCGACAAGACAGGTGTACCAAAAGTGGATGTACTTGTGACATTAGAAGAGTTCTTCAAATCCGTGAAAGGGTCCTTGTCTGAAGGAGAGAATGTTTACATTCGTGGATTTGGTAGCTTCGTCATTAAGAAACGAGCGAAAAAAGTAGGTCGCCACATCAAACAAAATAAGGCGATTGAAATTCCAGAACATTATATTCCCTCTTTTAAGCCAGCAAAAATCTTTACAGAGCAGGTGAAAGACAATGTAAGTTCTTTGCCCAAAGATGATAAGAACGGCAAGTAAGCCGAGATTTAGGAGTGAAAGCACTCTTTTTATAACGATAAATGATGAATGATAAATAATGAATTACCTTTTAAGACAATTCGTTATTCATCATTTGCCATTTGTTATTATCGAAAAACTTTCACAAATGATTTAACGTGTTCTATACTATAATTATAATAGTGTCCATTAACGTTTTACCAACTCATTTTTCCTTTTCCGCTTGACTATCCTTCCTTTTGTGATTCTTTTTATGGAATTTTGCTAAAAAAAAGCTCCTATAATAGGGATTTAAGTTCTTTTTAACGAGAATGTCAAATTTTGATAAGAAAAAAGTCATAAAACCTTCTTACCTTTGCGCGCTCAAAAAAACGAGCTAATTTTGCTTTATGACAAAATTACAAAAAGGCGTTATTCTAAGTGCACTCGCATTCTTTTGTGTACTGTACTTTGGATGCGATACCAAACCAAAGGCGCATCAACAAATCGAAGAACAACGGACAGTCAATCAGGAATCTACCAATATTGCTGCCTTGTTAAAAGATGCCAAATCTGACATGGATGTCACCAATTCGGCGACTATCCTTGGGTTAGAAACTCAGTTGCAAAGCGCTGCAACTGATTCGATGAAAATCGAAAATTTGAAAATACTTGCCGGCAAGTGGTTCGAGTTTGGACATCCTGAATTATCAGGGTATTACGCTGAACAAATTGCCGAAAAACAGGAAGACTCAGAAACAGCTTGGTCTATCGCAGGAACGACGTATACTTTATGTGTACAACGTGCTAAGGTAGAAAAAGTCCGAAGTTTTTGTACTAAACGGGCAGTTCAAGCCTTCGAAAGTGCAATTTCTCTGAATCCTAAAAATGTAGCGCATCGTACCAATTTGGCGTTGTTATACACTGAAAATCCACCACAAAATAACCCAATGCAGGGAATTTTAATGCTGGTTGATTTGAATAAACAATATCCTGAAGACATTGGGGTGTTGACCAACTTAGGGCGACTGTCTCTAAAAACAGGTCAGTTTGAAAAAGCTGTTCAACGTTTGGAGAAAGTGCTGACCTTAGAACCTGATAATGTAGATGCTACCTGTATGCTTGCTAAAGTTTATGAGGAGTTGAAACAAGCAGACAAGTCGAGTGCCTTGCAAGCGAAATGTGTTGCGCTAACACAATAGTAAATATTGAAATGTAGGGATTTTAGATATTAGTACCTTTGATATTTAAAATTCAGCCATCATATAACTTATTTTTTAAAACTTTTAAAAGGAGATATTATGCCTTGTGGAAAGAAGCGAAAGCGTCATAAGATTTCTACTCACAAACGTAAAAAACGTTTGCGTAAGAATCGACATAAGAAAAAGAACCGTTAGTAAATACTAATGATTACTGGTAAATATGGTGAATTGGTTGGTGCGTCCAACTGATTCACCAATTTTCATTTTACCCAAACCTGATTTTGAGCATTCAGGGAGGAACAAATTTAGCATGTTCTTCAAAAATATTGTTAAGTCAAAAAACACCGTCAACTCAGTTTGCTGAAATTGACACGCACTAAAAAATAGTGCTCTATTAAAAGCGATTTTTTTAAATCACGCAGTGAAATGACCAATTATTTTATATAAAATAATTGGGAATCAGAAATTCTATGGAATTTCTTCATTTAGCCCAAAACTATCATCAAAGACATTTATAAAATAAGAGAGCGAAAAAAACTCAAGCCAAAACCAACTCTTTCTCCCATTAAACTAAATCCTCCTCTCTTGTTTGATGACTGCTTATACTCGATATATATATTTTGACTTTTCCATCTATTTTTGAAAGAATATATTAATTTTTCCCACCTAAATGCCGGGAGGTTACTGCTATTAGTATGATTTTTTTGCACTAAAACATCGTTTTTAAGCCAGAATTGATTCAAATATTAAAAAAGTAGCCTTTATTTCCACTTTAGAAGTACGTCTAAAGTCGGTTTTCTGGTATAAATAGCATCGTTTTTCTATTTAAAAACTGGTAAAATCCTCGGTACTTCGCAAAAAAACGTAAGTCGTGGATAAAGAATTAATCATTGATTCTACCCCAACCGATGTAAAAATCGGCTTGATGGAAAACGGGAAACTCGTTGAAATTCACCATCAAAAAACAAATAATAATTTCACTGTCGGAGATATTTTTCTGGGACAAATCCGCAAATTGATGCCGGGCTTGAATGCTGCATTCGTGGATATTGGACATAAGAAAGACGCATTTTTGCACTATACGGACTTGGGCCCGAAATTGCGGTCACTCATCAAATTTGCTGACGGGTCTATTAATGGTCAGTTGAATACGCACAAATTAGATAGATTTAAGATTGAGCCAGAGATTATCAAAACAGGGAAAATTGACCAAGTTTTGAACAAACGGCAGCCGATTTTAGTACAGGTTTTAAAAGAGCCAATTTCTACTAAAGGCCCGAGGTTGAGTTGTGAAATCACAATTCCTGGGCGTTTCTTGGTTTTGACTCCTTTTAATGATGTGATTGCGGTTTCTAAAAAAATCTCTAATTCAGAAGAGCGGAAACGCCTACGGGCATTGGTTGACAGCATTCGTCCGAAAAACTTCGGTGTGATTGTTCGTACGGCCGCAGAAGGTAAGAAAGTTGCAGATTTGCACGAGGAGTTGGGCTTGATGATTCAGAAGTGGGAAGATATTCACAAGCAGCTTTACAAGGCAAAGCCGCCGATGAAATGCTTGAGTGAATTAGATAAAACATCGAGCATCTTGCGCGATATTTTGACGGATGATTTTACTAAAATTGTCGTCAACGACAAGCAGCTTTTTTACAATATTCAAAACTACTTAGCCAATTTTGCGGCTGATAAAGTAAATATTGCCAATTTGTATCGTGGTCGAAAACCAATTTTCGATGCTTTTGGTATCAATCGTCAAATCAAGGCTTCTTTTGGTAAGACGGCGACGATGAAAAGTGGTGCATATTTGGTGATTGAATCAACGGAAGCGATGCATGTCATTGATGTGAATAGTGGCCATAAAATGTCAAGCACCGACCAAGAGAAAGCAGTATTGGCTGTAAATCTGGAGTCGGCGGAGGAAATTGCACGGCAATTGCGCTTACGAGATATTGGCGGAATCATCATCGTAGATTTCATTGATATGCGTAATAAGGACAATAAGATTGAATTGATGCGGCAGATGCGGAAGTTTATGAAAAAAGACCGCGCGCAACATACGATTTTACCTTTGAGTAAGTTTGGTCTGATGCAGATTACGCGGCAGCGGACGCGACCAGAAGTGAAAATTAATACAGCCGAACAATGTCCGTCGTGTGAAGGTACGGGGCAGGTGAATCCAACGGTACTGATTACGGATGATATTGATCGTGATTTGCATTTTATTTTGCAGTCGCGACCGAAGTCAAGTTTGGTGGTGAAAGTTCACCCGTTTGTGGAAGCGTACTTGAAAAAAGGTTTCAAAAGCATTCAGGTAAAATGGTTTTTGAAATTATATAAATGGATTAAAATTAAAGCCGACCCGGATTATCCGTTGACGAAGTATCAGTTTTATGACGATAATGAGGATGAGATTCGGTTGAATTAAAATATGGAAAAGGGAAGTGGACTTGGGTTTGCTTCCCTTTTTTTTGTTTAGCCTTATTTTGTCAAAAATAAAAAAATCCGTTACGTTAAATTTTTACCGATTAAAACAAGCAATTATGAAAATTCAACTTTTAACCATCCTTGCTATCCTCTGTTTTTTATCCTGTGATAGCTCTAAAAAAGTGGCGAATAAATCTACAACAGCTGCGCCGAAAATTGGCGTACAAACCTACTCTTTCCGCAATTATTTTCCAAAAAACTTAGTCGCCACCCTCGACCGTGTGCAAAAGATGGGCATCGAAGAAGTGGAATTATTCATGGGGAAAGTGCCGCCCGAAGAAATGAAAAAATTGTGTGATGCGCGCGGCTTAAAAATTCCTTCTACAATGGTCAGTTTTGATATGTTGCGGGACAATCCGCAAGAGGCTGTCGCCTTATCGAAAATGTTGGAAACGGAATATATTTCTTGTGCTTGGATTCCACACGAGGTCGGCAGTTTTAGTTTTGAGGATGCAAAAAAAGCAGTCATTGTTTTTAACACAGCAGGTAAAATTTTAAAAGAAAACGGCATTAAATTTACCTATCATCCGCACGGTTATGAGTTTCAACCTCATAAAGATGGCGTTTTATTGGATTATATTTTTGCGGAAACCAAACCAGAATATGTTTATTTTGAAATGGATACCTATTGGATTACTTTTGGTGGCGGCGACCCCGTTGCTTGGTTAAATAAACATCCCAATCGCTGGAAGCTGATTCATTTGAAAGATATGAAAAAGGGGACGCAAAAAGATTTGACAGGACAATCGAATGTCAATAATAATGTGCCGTTGGGGACGGGCGAG
>CAYUNA010000375.1:0-5157 GCA_964445895.1 uncultured Saprospiraceae bacterium
TAGCGGAAAAACATCCTGTCAAAATATCCAGATAAATAGAGTCATGTACTTAAGGTTCATAAATCAACCTACCATGCCCTTTTTAAATTAAAACACTTCGAACTATGTCTTTCAGAAAAGAAAAAGATTCCATTGGATATATCGACGTGCCCGCAGATAAATACTGGGCAGCACAAACGCAACGTTCTTCCGAGAACTTTAAAATTGGTGGCGAAAAAATGCCGATTGAAGTGGTACGCGCATTTGCTATTTTGAAAAAAGCAGCAGCATTTACCAATCGAGACGCGGGTGGACTATCAGCAGAAAAAGCAGAATTGATTGCTAAGGTGTGTGATGAAATTTTGGCGGGTAAATTAGATGACCAGTTTCCATTAGTTGTGTGGCAAACGGGAAGTGGTACGCAGTCAAATATGAATGTGAATGAGGTTGTTGCCAATCGCGGACACGTGCTACAAGGTGGTTCATTGATGGATGCGAAAAAAATATTGCACCCAAATGATGATGTCAATAAATCTCAGTCTTCCAACGATACTTTTCCAACAGCGATGCATATTTCAGCGTATAAAATGTTGGTTGAAAACACCATTCCAGGCATGGAAGGCTTACGGGACACTTTGGCAGCGAAGTCGAAAGAATTTATGGATGTAGTGAAGATTGGACGAACGCATTTTATGGATGCAACACCAGTGACTGTCGGACAGGAATTGTCTGGTTATGTCTCTCAAATCGACCACGGCATTCGAGCAATTAAAAATTCCCTGGCGCATTTATCTGAATTGGCGTTAGGAGGTACTGCGGTTGGAACTGGTTTGAATACACCGCCAAAATATGCAGAAACAGTGGCAGCACATATTGCTAAATTAACTGGCTTGCCATTTGTAACCGCAGAAAATAAATTTGAAGCCCTGGCTGCCCACGACGCAATCGTGGAAGCACACGGCGCATTAAAAACCGTAGCTTGCGCTTTGATGAAAATCGGAAATGATGTGCGAATGTTGGCTTCTGGTCCACGTTGCGGTATTGGTGAATTGGTGATTCCTGCCAACGAACCGGGCTCGTCAATTATGCCAGGCAAAGTCAATCCAACACAATCTGAAGCATTGACTATGGCAATGGCACAAGTAGTTGGTAATGATGTGGCAATTAACGTTGGCGGTATGACGGGACATTTTGAATTGAATGTTTTTAAGCCAATGATGATTTTTAATTTCTTGAATTCTGCTCGCTTGATTGGTGATGCTTGCCGAAGTTTTGATACCAATTGTGCGCAAGGTATTCAAGTGAATAAAAAACGAATTACTGAAAATTTGAATAATTCATTGATGTTGGTCACCGCATTAAATACGCATATTGGTTACGATAAAGCGTCTGAAATTGCGAAAAAAGCATACAAAGAAGAATCGACGTTGAAAGCAGCGGCGATTGCTTTAGGGTATTTGACGGCAGATGAGTTTGACGCTTGGGTGCGACCAGAGAAGATGATTTAGTCTGGATATTTTTCTTAAAACAGCTCAATCTTTTGAAGAACAATGATTTAAAAATGTTAATAATTTTTAAATCGTTGTTCTTTGGCATAAATTTTACCCTTAAAACTAAAGTAACCAATTTCCAAGTAACCATTTATCCATAACAGTCAAAATTTCAAAACATATCAAAATGAGATATTTTTTCATTTTAATTATCAGTGCAGCATTTTTATTCAGTTGTGGGGGTGACGGCGACAAAGCTAACGCAACGAATACCGCAACACCGCCAGCACAGACAACGGCACCAGCACAGACCGCAGCTACCAATTCGAGCATTGTGGCTAGTCCTAATTTGATTTCTTCAATCAATCCAAAGGCCTCCAATCCTAAAATCGACATTACCGTCACAGGGTTGCCATCGGGAATGGCGTATTTGATTAGTTTTTATCAAGGTCAAAATTATCGTTTGGATTCCGCAGCCGTGGATGCCAATGGTCACATGGTATTTGACCATACGGAGCCTTATCGGTCGTGTTTTGCGTATGCGGTATTTCCAGATCAGTCCAATTTACAGTTGTTGATTGACGAAGACCAGCAGTTTAAGATGACAACTAATAAAAACAATATTGTTGGTGCAATGAAAGTGGAGGGTAGTTTAGAAAATCAGTTATTGTACAAAAACTTACAATTTGAAGCTTCTTTACAACCAAAATTTGCCGCCAATTCTTCTGCAAGAAAAGCATTGCCTGCCAATGATCCTAAGGTGAAACAGTTATTGAAAGAACGAGACGAGTTGATTGATTTGCGAGCAAACACATTGAATAAGATGTTTGAAGAAAATCCAAATTCGTTTTTTACATCTTTCAAAAGAGCAGGACAAAATCCAAATTTGAAACTCTCTGATTTTGAAGATTCAAATGGCAACCTGGATACCGCAGCCTGGGTTTATAATTATCGAAAAGCATTTTGGGATGGCACTAATTTTTTAGATGAAAGATTAATGAATACGCCTGTTATTTCTAATAAATTAAAAAAATACATTAAGGAATATACACCACAGCATCCCGATAGCATTAAGCAAGCAGCGAGCCATTTGGTGGACAAAACGTTGAATTCTCCTGAGTATTTTAAATATTTTGCCAACTGGATTACCTTGCAGTATGACCCGAAAGAGTCAACTTTGATGGATCCGCAGGCGGTGTATGTGCACATGATTCAAAATTATTTTACCAAAGAACGGGCGTTTTGGTCACAACCTGCAGAAGTCCAAGGCTTGCAAATGAGAGCGTACGAAATGGCACAAAGTCTACTGGGACAAAAAGCTCCAGAAGTGGAAGCGCCAAGTTATAGCGGTGGTTTGAAGACAATCTATGATTTGAAAAAGGATTACATCATTGTCTATATGTACAATCCAACGTGTGAACATTGCCAGAAAGAATCGCCAAAATTGGTCGAGTTTTATAAAACACATAAAAACGAAGTTGATGTCTACGGCATTGCGATTGATACAGATGATAAGGAATGGCGTGATTATGTCAAAAAAACGGGTATGGATGCATGGACGAATGTGTTTGATCCAACGAATAAATCCATTTATGCTAAATATTTTGTTGATGTAACACCAGAGTTATATTTACTGAATAAAGACCGAATCATCATTGGTAAAAACTTAAAAGTTGACCAGGTACAGACGATGATTGATAGAGATAAGCGGAATCGTTAATGAAATGTATTGATGTGATTAAGTTTTAAAGTGTTCATCTAAACGGGCTTTTAAAATATCTTCCATCAATTGTTTTTGAACTATTTTTTCTAATAAAAAGTTTAGCTCAATCAATTATACTTATAAACTAAGTGCTTTGTAACAAAAGTTTGTTTGACTTTTCCCAAAGGGAGTTTGAGGGATAAAAAGCGTTTGCAAAAACGCTTTTTATCCCTCAATAACCCCACCCGCGTTGCCGCAGGCAACGCGCACTATTTTTTATTGGAGGTCGAAAATTTGCAATTTTCTCCCTCCTGATAATCTAAAGAAACTTTTGTTACACTTTACTAAGTACTCGGACATAATTGCCGCGTGGTAATTAATACACTATATATACCAGAATTCATGAAACGAACTGAAATTAAAAGCCTACTAGCCGAGCCAAAAATCGGCGAACAGGTATTAGTCAAAGGATGGGTACGTGCCTTCCGTTCCAAGCGATTTATTCAATTGAATGATGGATCGTGTTTTGATAGCTTACAATGCGTGGTTGATTTTGAAAATTTTGATGAAGAAATTTTGAAAAAAATCAGCTTTCACTCTTGTATTGCAGTGACTGGAAAACTGATAGAATCGGAGGCGAGAGGGCAGGATTATGAGGTTCAAGTAGAAACTATCGAAATCCTGGGCGATAACAATCCAGATGATTACGCTTTGCAACCGAAGCGGATGACGATGGAATATTTGCGAGAAAAAGCACATTTCAGAATGCGAACCAACGTCGGAAGTGCCGTTTTTCGAATTCGACACGCGATTGCATTTGCAGTTCACCAATATTTTAACAAACAAGGTTATTATTGGATGCACACTCCGATTATTACAGGAAGTGATGCAGAAGGTGCAGGGGAAATGTTTCGGGTAACGACCTTAGACCCAGCTAATCCACCAAAGACGGAAGATGGAGCAGTTGATTACGGTCAGGACTTCTTTGGCAAAGCAACAAACTTAACCGTTTCGGGGCAATTGCAAGGAGAAATCGCGGCGATGGCATTGGGTAAAATCTATACTTTTGGACCAACCTTTCGTGCCGAAAATTCGCATACGACTCGTCATTTATCCGAATTTTGGATGATTGAACCAGAAGTCGCGTTTTACGACATTCATGACAATATGGATTTGGCAGAGGATTTTGTCAAATATTTAATCAACTACATTTTAGACAATTACGCAGCTGATTTGGCATTTTTAGACCAAAGAATTAAAGATGCGGAAAAAGGATTGGCGGCTGACAAACGCCGTCCGATGGGCTTGATTGAGCAGTTGAAATTTGTGGTCGAAAACGATTTTGAGCGCATCACTTATACGGAAGCAATTTATTTATTGAAAAATTCAAAGCCGTATAAAAAAGGTAAATTTAAATTTCCAGTAGAATGGGGAACGGATTTGCAATCAGAACACGAGCGATATTTAGTGGAGAAGAAATTCAAAAAACCTGTCGTCGTGCGAGATTATCCGAAGTCATTCAAAGCATTCTATATGCGTGAAAACGAGCCAGGCGAACACGAACAAGGGCCAACCGTAGCGGCAATGGATATTTTGTTTCCATACATCGGCGAAGTCATCGGTGGTTCGCAACGAGAAGAACGTTTGGATAAATTGCAAGAGCGTGTAGCGGAGTTGGGCGAACACGCAGAAGAGGAATTACAATGGTACCTGGATTTACGAAAATTTGGAGGTTGCCCTCACTCAGGCTTCGGCATGGGCTTCGAGCGCATGGTACAATTCATCACAGGTATGACCAATATCCGTGATGTTATCGCCTTCCCTCGCTATCCAGGCAACGCGGAATATTAGGCAATTAGCAATGGGCAATTAGCAATGGGCAATGTGCAATTGAATTCTGAACAACTTATATGGCTTGATTTTAATTACTAACTGATGTTACGCAAAGCCATCATTTTTATGTATTCAAATGCGGCGCAAATAAAT
>CAYUNA010000376.1:0-5154 GCA_964445895.1 uncultured Saprospiraceae bacterium
GCATTCTGGCTCAACTTATTAAATTCATTTCACTAATATTAAAAAAAGCGTATAAAAAAAGGGCAATTCCATTACGGAATTGCCCTCTTTTTATATTTTAAAATCTGACTTTCTTAGAAAGAATAAGTCAAACCCAACAACCAGTAAGATTGCAAAGGATTGTCAAAATCAGTATCAAAATCAGAAACAGCAGCACCCAATACCGCCTCTTCAGCTTTACGAACAACACCCAATGCTTCTTGCTTGCTTTGACGTAAACCAAAGTCAAATCCAACACCAATACCTTTCCAAACGGTCATAGAGAATCCATTTATCCAAGTCCAGTTAGACAAGTTGCTTGCATCTTCGTAGCTCAAGAAAGCTGACAAGTTAGATTTCCAAGCAATACCCATTGGCAAAGCTTTGCTGTAATCAGCAACGATTTTTGCACCCAAAGAAGATTGGAAAGCAACATCGTCATCAGAGAATACAAAGTTGTAGTTCAATGGGTGGATAACAACTACCAAATCAGCGATTGGCGTCCAAGTTCCACCAATACCAAGGTCTAAATAACCTGGGTCATTGAAGTTACTAATAGTTGATCGATATTCACCCAATGCAGAGATAGCGAATTTGTCAGACAATTTATATCCATACAAAGAAGTTGCATTTAAAGCATCTGCTGTAGTTTCAAAATCAGCTTGTTGTTCTTCAGGAATAGTGCTATCTGGATTCAACTTAGTCCGTGTGTAAACTACTCCAGCACTGTTTCGCCAAAAGAATTTTTCACGGTCTAAATTTCCAAATGCATTTGCTGTCAAGCCAAGAGTTGTTGCTCGTGCATCTGAATTTTCAGCACCCAACCAATCATTGAATTGAGAAATGTTGAAACCAACAGTTCCTAAGAAGCCAAATTTCCAACCTGGGAAAGTTTTAATTTTAGTTTCGATGGCGTTTAACTCGCCCTGCAATGCAGCAATAGCTGCAGCTTTTTCTGCTTTTTGAGCTTTTAAAGATTCAACAGTATCTTGTGCCTGAACAGAAGAAAACATTAAGAAAGTAAAAGCTAAGAATAACAGTTTTTTCATCATGTAATGGTTTATATTAAAAAAAAATTAGATTGTTTATTCACACCCAATTTAAGACTTTTAAATATTGGATGCGTCACATTTCTTCTGTTAAAGAAATGGTAAATTTTATTTTCCAATAGTCAAAATTGGATGTTCATAGTATTATTTATACGGAATATTAGAGGTTTGCAAAAAGCTTAATTTGATAGAATTTCTAAATTTTCAGAAGTTAATTTTTTTAAAGGAATGACGACCAACCGGTCTTCAGTTTGTACTGTCAAAGACGAGCTATCCACCATCATTACTTCTCCTGTCACACCCGACACCCGAACGACATCTCCTACTTTTACTTTATTCTTTGTATAAAATGACGCCAAATAATTAGCCATCGTGTCTTTTGATGCCAAGCCATAACCAATTGAAAATGCACCAACTAAACCCGCCACAAGTATTGTTAGATTAGTAGAAATCAAACTTGTTTGAATACTTGCTTGCTCCAAAGCTGTAATTGCCATTGTTAAAAATACCAAGTAAAACACAAAATTAGCAATTACTCTACCTGAGGGAATTCCCAGCGAGTTGCAAGCTGCCATTGTTATCATTTTTAAAAAATCAGCTAAGACAATTCCTAAAATAAATAGTATGAAAGCCGCAATGATATTTGGAATAAACGAAATCAAATCTGCCATCATCTTGGAGACGACAGGCATCTGCAACACCTCTGTTGCGACCATCGCAAAAACCAATAAAATGATGTAATAGATAAGTCCAGGAACGATTTTACTGGGCACCAATTTGATATTTGCGTTTTTCACAAAATCAATGTCATTTAACTTATCCGCGGTCTTATCGACCCCCATCCTACTTAATACCTTAGAAAGTGCTTTGTAAAGCAACTTACCAATCACCCACCCAATAAATAGAACCGCAATTGCACCAATTAAACTTGGCAGAGCACTTGCAAAATCTGAAATAACTTGAAATAAAATGTCTATGATTTCAGGCTGCTTATCCATTGAACTATTTGATTTTTCTTAAAATTTTCTCAAAAGTGTTTTAACTTTAGATTTCTTTCCTTATTAATTTTTCTCTAACTGACTTTAAAGAAATAAAAATATAAGTAAATATACGTACAATTTTGTTATCAAGTACAACAATTGAAATATTGCTACTTATATTTTTATCCTTTATTGATTCATTCCGGCATCGCCGGGTGTGGCTTCGTCAGCATCATTTTTAAACGATCCTTTTTCCAGATTGGGTAATTCGGGTCTGTCCAAAGATTTGGCAGAACCGCCCATTAATTGAATAAACATGTCAATTGCGCCAGGTAAAAACATTTCCATAGATTTACCCATTAGCGACAAAATATGAATGTTACTAAAAATATATTCTTCAATTTCTGGTGGTGGGACGTGTAAACGTTCCTGCTCCTCAGCCAACAATTTAAAACTGTTTCGTTCAGCCATAGCTGTAGTTTTTAAAAGTCGGAAAATTAGTTATCAAATTACGAATAATTTCATAACCCTTACATTAGATTTTAAAGTTAGTTAGTCGCTTCGTTTAAATCAATAGAAGAATGAGTAAATAAACGCCGATTCTTAAAAAGATATTCTAAAAATCTGCAGCTATTTCGTTCACGTTCCTTAATCTTTATATAGCGATTTATAAACCTGTTGAGATTTATGCTTCGCCCTTTTAATTTTCATTTTAATCGCGCTTTCTGTCTTTCCCAATGCCACTGCAATTTCTTTAATTTGCATCTCCTCTTGATATTTCATCAACAAAATCGCTTTATCACCAACGGGTATGTGGTTTAATACGTTTTTCAACCGATTCACTTCCATCGTCAGCAACGCCTCATCGGGGACATCATCGATTAAATCAGGAGCATTCTCGATTTCATCAGAAAAAACATTTTTCATTTTCTTCTTTTTTCTAATCAAATCAATACAGAAATTATAGGTGATAGAATACACCCAAGTCGAAAACTTGGATTGTCCACCAAACTTCGAAAGATTCAAGAAAATTTTGATGAAAATTTCTTGTGTAGCATCCTTTGCCCATGCTTCTTCCTTAAGTAAAGAGATAGACTTACTATACACTTTTACCGAATACCTTTTATATAAGATATTGAAAAAAGATGGTTCCTGTGTCTTAAGATATTTTTGTATTATCTCAAGATCTGTCATTTCTTTTGTTCCTGTCGCTCCCATAAAACTACTAGTAGTAGTCAACATTTTTATGTTTGAAAATAAGAACATAGGTATGTAATCAATTAGTTATTAGTTGGTTATACCCAATTCTTGTATTACTTTTATCAAAAAATTTCACGAAAGTAATACAATTTTATGGATTGAGTAAATATTTTCATTGTTTAGACGGTGAATTTAAAAAAAGGACACATTTAAAAGCTTTTTTTATTTTTTTTATTCAAAAAAAAACATAGTCATTAACAATAATATATCGTCACGTAAACACCTTAGGAACGCGAACTAATTAAAAAAAAATTTAAAAAAATATTTTTTGGGGAACTTATTGAAAAAAGTTTTGGTTAATACTCTTGTGTGAGCGCATCACCACATTTTTTTAAAAGAAGTAAATTAGAAAAATAAACAATGGATTTTTCGATTTTCTTCCAAAATGCTACCTTTATGTTACTTATGACTACCAATGACAAGGAAATTAAACGGCAGGAAGTGTTTGAAAAAGAGTTTCTACCTCAGATAGATGCGCTTTACAATTTTGCGTACCATCTGACATACAACGAGGCGGATTCTGACGACCTCGTTCAGGAGACTTATGTTAAAGCACTTCGATTTATTGATAGCTACCATGCGGGCACGAACGCCAAAGCATGGTTGTTCAAGATTTTGAAAAATGCTTTTATCAACGATTATCGTAAGAAGAAAAAAGCACCGAACAAAGTGGATTATGACGAAATAGTCAATTTTCACAACAACGACGACGCTACGCACATGAGCGGTCATGCCGACTTGCGCGAAGAGATGTTTCAAGGTATGTTGGGTGATGAAGTCACCATGGCGCTGGACTCTTTGGCGGTCGATTTTCGGACAGTAATCTTGTTGTGTGATATTGAAGGCTTTTCTTACGAAGAAATTGCGAAAATCATAGACAAGCCAATCGGAACCGTCCGTTCTCGATTGTTTAGGGCTCGAAATATGTTGAAAAACAAATTGGAAACATACGCAGCCACGATGGGCTACAAAGATAAACGGAACTAAACATGCGCGTTGAACGTTTTGCTTTTTGATGATAAATTATCAGAAACTTGGCGATCAACACGCATTTTTTTTATAAATGAACGAACTTAAAGCCAAATTTTCTCCAAATACTTTTTTAAAATCAATTGTTTAACTTAATGATTCCTTCATGGTTTTTTATTAAAAAATCTACTTCCATAAAATAAAACGTATCATGTTATTTTCCACCACCATACAATCTTGTTTTGCCACCTGCCTCTTCAGTTCCTGTTCAAGGATGAATTGTTCGGGAGGCAGTTTTGCCGTACCGAATCAACGTTGGGGTCAACAAGTGGTGGAGATTGGAATAACTGAAGGATAATTACAAAAACAGAAAAGATGTTGAATCCACAAAACAATCAGGATTTGGTCAAGAGAATTAATCTATTGCTTGACAATGAGTTATCAAAAGACGCCGAACGCGCGTTGCTGAATGAGATTAAAACAAACCCCGCCTATCGGGATTTATTGCAAAAAGAAAAGTCCTTCCGAGAATTTATAAAAAGTAGGATACATCGTCGAAAAGTTTCTCCATCCTTGGTTCAGTCCATTAAAGACAACCTGAAAGTGGTTAGTTAAATGAGGGGTAAGATTTCAGGAGTCAGGAGTTAGAGAAACTTGGATTGACGGTTAATTTTTAGGCTAAAAACAATTAATCACTCACCAATTATTTTCTTTCTTAGACTTTATTATTAACGGATTTGATTTACTATCAATGTGATTTTTTTATAAAAAATTACTTAGAACAGCGTGGTTGCTTTAGTGAATTGGATTTCAAAAAAATAAAAAAGGTTCAAATGCGAAATAGCATTTGAACCTTTTTTTAGTATAAGTGAAATGAA
>CAYUNA010000377.1:0-5148 GCA_964445895.1 uncultured Saprospiraceae bacterium
TAGGGGTGCTCACGGCCAGATAACGGCTAAAGTACAGCATTACATTTGATACACCCGCAGGCGCATAACATCAGTTAAGTATTGACCGTCACAACTACCTTTCCCATCGTTTTTCCCAATTTAAAAGTCCGAATCGCATCTGGCAATTTCTCAAAATCAAATGTCTGCCCGACGAAAGGTTTTTCAATATTCAAATCCTGCAACTCGGCTAGTAGCGAGTGCATCAACGGCGCTTTTTCATACAGATAAATCAAGTTAAAACCAATCACACCTTTATTAAGTTCTGCGAGACTTTGTGCATCAATTTTAGGTCGCCGCAAAAACTTCCATAAGATTTTCAAATAATTTGGTCGGTCACCTGGATGTGCGTAGGATGCTGCGCCATAAATCACCGTTTTGCCCTGCTGACCCAGTGCTGCAAATCCCGCTTTCATCACTTCACCACCGATACACTCCATCACCAAATTGAGTTCGCGACCGCCCAAAGCTTCCTCCAGTTTTTTTGCAAAATGCTTATCACGTACAATGCCTTTGTCGTAGCCTTCTTGTTGTAAACGTTCCAATTTATGTGCGCCTCCGACACTACCAATAGTATAGCAGCCATATTTTTTGGCAATTCGATTTGCTAAAATACCTACGCCGCCTGCTGCACTGTGAATCAAAACGGTCTGTCCGTGTTCCAACTGTCCTAATTTTAGCATCGCATAATACGCGGTCAGCACTTGTACCAAATACGCTGCGCCCGTCGGAAAATCCCAACCCGTTGGCAGTGGAATCACATAGCGACTGTCAATATTTAAGTGTGAAGTGTAAGCCCCGAAGCGGGTTACGCCCATGATTTTATCACCAACTTTTACGTTAGTCACGTTTGTGCCGACTTTCGCGACGATGCCCGAATATTCTAAACCAGGTGTAAATTCTCCTTTCGGTGTTGCGCTGTATAAACCCCAGATTGCGAAGACATCTGCGAAATTTAAACCAATAGCTTTCACTTCAATCGTCACTTCATCGGCAGCAGGGTCGGCAAGATTTTCCTTGATGAGTTTGAGGTTTTTAATATTACCTGCTTTGAGGCGATAAATTTTTCGTTGCATAATTTTCGTTTAAAACGAGTTTGTTTTTTAGTGAGAAAGTGATGCGCAAGGTAAAAAAATAATAATAACTGATGTTACGGACTTGCTGTAATCTAAGGAACGCGAAGTAAATAACTTAACATTCTTGAGCGGATATTTTGTTCTCATTTTTCACTTTGAAAATGCTCATTATATCAACATAAATCGCAGTTTCAAAGTAAAAACTAAGACCAAATTTTCTCTCTCAAGAATGTCAATTTATTTATTTCGCGTTCCTAAATGAAATTAAATGCTGCGCAAAAAGTAATTTACTTTAGCTAATATTTCGTTATGCGCCTGCGGGTTTCTCCCTTAAGAAACCCCTCGTGGCGGTTCGAGTATTGGACAATAAACTGAATATTTTCGCTATAGCGTATTCATAAAAAAGAAAGAGGCAATTTTATAAAAAAATCACCTCTTCCGAATCGTCGAAAAACTACCGCAGAACGGTATGCCTTTGGTTTTTTGTAGTCATAATTTAAATTTGACTGGTAAGTTGAATTGTACTCGCATCGGATTTCCACCTTGTTTTCCCGGTATCCAGGAGGGCATAGATTGGACTACACGACGGGCTTCTTGACCACATTCGCTACCAAGGTCGCGCATGATTTTTACATTGGAAATTTTGCCGTTTTTTTCTACAACAAATTGAAGATAAACGATGCCCTGGATGCCTTTGGAGAGGGCAATTTGAGGATATTCAATATTTTGCTGCAAATATTTTAAGAGCTTAATTTCTGCACATTTCTGTTTTTCCTTTAATGGCAAATCATTGATTTCACAGCCAGGGAAACGAGGCATTTCTTCTGCAACGATTAATAGTGAGGGCTCTTTTTTTAGAGGCGTAATTGGTGTATTTGCTTTAATTTTTGCTGGTAAAAAATTTGACTTTTTAGTTTCTTTTATTGGGGAATTACGAATAGTAATGCTATCTTTTTTCTTGAAAGCATTGATTTTTTCTTTGACATTTTCTTTAACAAAAATCTGTTTTACTCGTTTGGGTGGTTTTGGTTTTTCCTTTTTTAAAATAGGCGAAACTTCCACACTTTTTAAATCTCTCACTAAAATACGTTCTTTAGAATTTTGAAATTTAGTAGGCATTTTTTCTAATAAAAAATTAAAAACTGCCATTAATAAAATAGTTACTCCAACTATTTTGAGGATAAGAATGTTGAATCGTTTTAGTTTTGTAAATAAGTTATTTTTCATAGCCAAAATTTGTCTCGCTGGCGATTTCATTTTTATTGATGAATCTGGATTAAATTTTGGTGCGTAACGATTGAAGTATTTAGGAAAAGGAGTAATTTTGCATACTTTTTAGCCGTCTTTGACTGATTGGTCTTTAAATTTTGGTAATCAGGCAAAGGTTAAATTAAACAAATAACGAATTGATAGAATTTTCAAGATTTGAATTGGCGAACGGCTTGCGGGTCTTGGTGCATGAAGACGATAGCACGCCGATGGCTGCGGTTAATTTGTTGTACAACGTAGGGTCGCGCGACGAATCGCCAGAGAAAACAGGATTTGCCCATTTGTTTGAACATTTGATGTTCGGAGGGTCGGCCAATGTGCCTGATTTTGATGATCCGATACAATTAGCGGGAGGAGAGAATAATGCGTTTACCAATAACGACATTACTAACTTTTATGAATTGATGCCAGCGGAAAATCTGGAAATTGCGTTGTGGCTGGAGAGTGACCGAATGTTGTCGTTGAATTTTGATGATGAAGTGTTAGACGTGCAGCGGAAGGTCGTTATTGAGGAGTTTAAGGAAACGTGTTTGAATCAACCTTACGGCGACGCGTGGCATCATTTGTCAGAATTGGCTTACAAAGTACACCCTTATCGCTGGCCGACGATTGGCATTGTACCCAAGCATGTTGAGGATGCGACAATGGATGACGTGAAGGATTTTTTTTATCGGTTTTATCGTCCGAATAATGCTATTTTAGTAATTGCCGGGAACGTCAAAGTGGCGGAAATTAAGCAATTGGTAGAGAAGTGGTTTGGTGATATTCCACGCGGAACGATTGCCAAACGGACACTACCGCAAGAACCGCCACAGGCAAAATTTGCGAGAAAATTACAACAAGCCAACGTTCCTGTTGATGCGTTGTACCTGGCATTTCACTGCCCGTCGCGTACAGACGAAAATTTTTATGCCACCGACTTATTGACTGATGTATTGAGTAATGGGCCGTCTTCTCGATTGTTTCGACGGTTGTTGAAAGAGCAAAAAATATTCTCCAGCATTGATTGTTATATCACTGGAAATGTAGACCCGGGTCTTTTGATTATAGAAGGAAAACCAGCGGATGGCGTGACTTTGGAGGAAGGAAAAATCGCGATTTGGAAAGAAATTGAGGACTTGAAAACGAATTTAATTTCGGAACGAGAGCTGCAAAAATTAAAAAATAAAATTGAAAGTTCTTTAGTCTTTTCGGAGGCTAATGTTTTGAACAAAGCGATTAATTTGGCGTTCTTTGAATTAATCGGTGATGCTAATCGCATTAACGAAGAGGTTCAATTTTACGAAAAAGTAACTACTGCCGATATTCAAAGAATGGCAAATGAATTGCTGACCGAAGAGAATTGTTCTGAACTTTTTTATAAAGCAAAACAAGACGAATTAGTTGTAAATTAAGGAGTCAGAAGTTAGAGATTATTTAAAATATCTGACGGCTGACATCTCAAATAAAAAATATGGCACTTACTGAATCAAATATGCTTCCTTTGGGAACAAAAGCCCCAGGTTTTACGCTACCCGATACGGTTTCTGGTAAAAATTTAAGTTTGACGGAATTGGCTTCTGATAAAGCAACCGTCATTATGTTTATCTGTAATCATTGTCCGTATGTCATTCATGTGAACGAAGAAATCAAGCAATTGTCGGACGATTATATGGCAAAAGGTGTCAACTTTATTGCGATTAGCTCAAATGATGTGGACAATTACCCACAGGATTCTCCTGCATTGATGACGAAGCTGGCTAAGGATGAAGGGTTTAATTTTCCTTATTTATACGACGAAAGCCAGAAAGTAGCTAAGGCGTATGAGGCTGCATGTACACCTGATTTTTATGTGTTTGATGGCGAAATGAAATTGGTATATCGTGGTCGGTTGGATGATTCTCGACCAGGTTCAGGAACGCCGTTGACAGGGCGCGATTTACGTGGTGCGATTGATACTGTTTTAAATGGCGGAGAAGTTGCCGAAAAGCAGTATCCAAGTGCAGGGTGTAATATCAAGTGGAAACGATAAACAAATTTCGAGTTGGAAACAAAATCAGTTCAAGTTTTATTTCCAACTCGAACCCTATTTATTTTCCAAAAAAGCGACTGAAAACAGCCAAAATCACATAGATTAAAATCATTAGCGCAAAGGCTACTTCCTGTAAAAAAATCAGGGCTAAGACGGCTGTTCCCAAAAATAAAAATCTTATCTCATTACCTTTCCAGGTGAGTTTTTTAAATTTAAAACTAAACATCGGCAACTCTGCCACCAACAAGTAACTCAATGCCAAAATATTGATTGCTAAGAAGACGGGATTGATAACAAACTCTGCCAATCCCAAGGAATTATAATGAAAAATCAGAAGCAATCCGACCGTGTATAAAGTTGCCGCAGGTGTGGGTAATCCAATAAAATTTTCGGACTGACGGGTATCAATATTGAACATTGCTAATCGTAAACCCGAAAACACCGATACTAAAAATGCCGGTGCTGCAACTAAGGTTAATTCTATTGGCAACACATCCTGACCTTTTAGACCTTTGACTAATAAAATATACAAAATTGCCCCAGGCACAACCCCAAAAGAAACCATATCTGCGATAGAATCCAATTCTTTTCCCAGCGGTGATTTGACATTCAACCATCGTGCTGCCGAACCATCTAAATAATCCGCTACGCCGCCCGCTATACTGAACCAAAATGCTTGTACAAACTGACCATAAAACACACTGGCCACAGCACAGCAGCCACAAAAGAGGTTAAAAAGCGTTATCGTATTTGGAATATTTTTCTTCATATTTG
>CAYUNA010000378.1:0-1692 GCA_964445895.1 uncultured Saprospiraceae bacterium
TGAAAAAATCTTGGCTATACAAACTTTCGTCGTCCAGCACGGAAGAGGTTTCTGGCAAAAAGTGCGAACACTAAGAAACCGCCGCCGATTAAGCGGAATGCGCCTGCATCTTCGCCGACTTCGCCACCGACGTAGCGCAAGACCATGAGACTCGATAAGAAAATCACAATTGGCAGTGACATATCAATCTCGTTGAGCGCGGTGGTGTGGCGAATGTCTTTGATAATTTCTAAGGTGATGTCTGGTTCTTTTTGGTAGCGTTGGGTCATTTCGATAATGGATAAGGGGTTGCCGTTGGTGTTTTCAAAAATGTGGTTTTTATAGGCTTCGTAATTTTCGATGCGTTGGCGGAATGGTCGGGATGTTTTTTGAATGAGTTGCAGCGATTCGGGGCGGCTCAATGGCTTTAATTCGATTCGCTGAAAATTGGAAAGGAATGTTCCATAATCTATTTTCAATTTTCGGGCGGCGCAGATGATGTGAAAATGTTTGTTGAGTTTTTCTAAAACCCCTACCCCACTCTTGGTAATTGTCCCAACGTCGTCTATGATTAAGGTGTATTCTAATGGTTGGGTTACTTGCATGAGCAATTCCACTAATCGCTTGGCAGATTCCCGAGTGATGATTTTATCTATTTCTTGGTCTTTGAATAATGCGTCTGCAATGGCTTCTTTATCCCCATTGAATAATTCCAAAAGCATTCCACCGAGAATCGTTTTTGGACGGTGCATATCGTCGATTCGAAGGATGTTATCAGCTTGAAAGTTATCGAGTATGTGTGTCTTTCCGATTCCTTGTGGACCGAAAATAATGGTATTAACCTTCTTTCCAGCGAGGTCGCGAAGTTGAGTAATTTCTTTTTTTCGCCCGACGTGAAACTTAGTAATTCCATGTTCGACGGGCATTAATGGGATTGTTTTTCGAGGAAAGAAACGGCGTTGCCAACGTTGCAAAAGACTTTCGCGCTCGATGCTGGCAATCGCTACCCTACCCTGTTCTTCGGTGATGTGGGTGTAAATTTCGGTGGTTTTGGAACTGGAATGACCTAAGAGTTTTTGGGCGGTTCGGAGTTCGTTGCCTTCATTAACGATGCGGGAAGCGAAGGTGTGACGTAGGATGTGCGGATAAACAGCGTTTCCTGTTAGCTTTTTGACTTTCCGCCAAACTTGTTTACGAGATAGATGTCCAGAAAGGTTTTGGCTACTAACAGCAGGAAAAATGTAACATTCTGAGGTGTAATTTTTTAACGTATGCAGATAGTTAGCAATGGTGTCTAAGAGCCGTTGCGTTAAGTGAACACGACGAACTTCTGTCTTTTTTTGCTTTTTTAGAGAATCAACCTCTACATAGTTTTGGAGAAAATTGAAATGCTTTATTTTCAAACTTACTACCTCGGTCACCCGCAAACCACAATCCAACATCAATAAAATAATGAGTCGATATTTGAGGTTTTTACATGCCGTTAAAAGGTTTTCCTGTTGCGCTTTTGTGAGAAACTTGGCTTCATGGTAATTGCTATCCATGATGCTTGTGTTGATGTATGAATGTTCTGTGTTTCCTAAATTTTCTCAATTTTGGTTCAGACTCCTCCGCTTCGGTCGAAATGACAGGGAAGGAAAAAGGCGGTACAAGAAAATTGTACCGCCGAAAACGAATTGGGAAGCCAAATCTATTGGCGTATCAGGAACTCTT
>CAYUNA010000378.1:1792-5145 GCA_964445895.1 uncultured Saprospiraceae bacterium
GTTAGCACAAATAAAAAAAGGGAAGCCATGAATTAAAATTTCCATGACTTCCCTTTTTTTATCTGATATGCAAATGTAGGAACAATGTTTTAATTTTACAAACTGTGACATCATTTTCTGGGATTTTTCTTTTGGGAAGAAGGAAAAAATTTTTGAGCGGTGGGCGGGGAGGGGAACATAATAGCCTTTTTGTTCCGTAGTGTTTTTGGAAAAAAGGGAACGTAAAATGAGGGGGATTTGTGACATTGATAAATAGCTAAACCTGTTTATTTCCGTATACGAATAGGGTTTTACATTATTTTAAATAGGTATATATGAAATTTCATCTGCGGCAATAGACAGGCTAATCGGTGAATAGAACCCAATTGATAGGAGTGAATTTAATGTTGAGGCGAACGACGAAAAGCAGAGCGGAGGTTTAATTATTTTCTCTGTACCATTGTTCAAATTCTTCGTTGGTCATGGTTTTGGCGACCATTCGATTGTCATAGGCTTTAACGTCCTCTCTTTGTAGGCGTTTCTTAATTTTGGAGATACGTTCGACGATTGTTGACCATTCTTCCGTTCCAATTTGGAAAAAGTCTTTTGTCCACCAAGTGACGAAGGTGGCAGCGGTTGGGTGTTTGGATTTGTTTTTAAAATGCTTGATGGTAAGTTCAATAAAATAATCTTCAAAACCTTCTAAACCTCCACCTTTTACATCTGGAAGGATTCGATGTAAGGCAATTTGGTCATGGACTCCGAAATCAAGGAGCATTTCATAGGCTTTTAATTTGGAGCGCGAGAGGTCAGTTTCTACATTTTTACTGCTCGTTTCTAAAAAGACCTCTTTGTCTTTGATGGTAAATTCGATACCCACAACTCGGCGACCTTCTTTTACGGTTTTATAATTGACTGAAATAGAACTGCTATAAGCATTGATTTCTTTTTTGGCGACATCCACTACCCTTCTTCTGAAATTATCAATGGTTTTATATTTATCAGCAATTCCTAAAATTGATTTGAATTGCTCCAACTCCAAAGTCAGCTTGCTCACTTTCTCGTGCTTTCGCATTTTGTCTCGATGCGCTTTAAGTAAGGAAAAAATACGAATGGCGTAGCTGCTTTTCATTGGCGCGATTTCGATGCGGTTAAGTCGCACGTATTCGCGTAATTGGAGCAGAAAAGGTTTTAGGTCTTCAGCAAAGGCAAATTCCAGACAAACCTCGCCCATTTTGTTGCGCATTGGCTTGACGGATTGAAACCAACTGATGTAACCAGGGAATTTTTTGCCATCAATTTCAAAGTCTGTGGGAAAAGTGATAAATTTCCCCATAATCTTGCGAGCGAAATCTTGCATCTCGTCGTACAATCCACCCCATTTTTTCTTTCCCTGTTTAAGTACGCTTTCCAATACTGTCACAGGCACCATCTGACGGTGAAAGTCCGTCTGATTCTGTGGTTGTAAGTTAGAAGCGAGAAAAAGAATGATTTTTTGCTCTCTGGCGGTCAGATTATAGTGAGCATGGAAAATAAACTTGTTTTCTAACTTCGCAACTTGGTTATTTGCGCTCTTGATTGTCATCATCGTAGTATATTTGTCACAAAAAAATGTATTTTCGTACAACTTTCAAAATTTGTACGAAAGTCATACCCTGTTTATGTACGTTTATATCCCTGTTCTTGTACGGATGTTTCCCTATTTACGTACGTTTTTTGCCCTGTTTTTGTAGGGTATTCCCCCTTTTCTTGTACGTTTATATCCCTGTTTATGTACGATAATAATGCTCCCTGTTCTTGTACGGTAATGGCTCTAACTCTTTATTATTCAAGTTAATACATCTTTGTTTTTTTAGCAAAAACTTTCCCCTAAAGTATTAAAAGAATAAAAAATAAAAAGTCCTAAAAGGGAACAAACCTCTTTAGGACTTTTTATTTTAGTTTTTTTCAGATGGAATTAGAACGTTCCGACGAACCCTGTTTATGTACGAAGATAGCAGTAATTACAACTCTTTTTTATCTGGAAGCTCAAAATGGTCAAAGAATGGAGGATATTTCTTTTTGTATTTACTTAGATAGTCTGCGAGCATTTCGTTGTAAACGGAATAGACCTCTACTCCTTTGATTTCAGCAATTCGTTTGGCAACTCCTTTTAGTTTGGGGTGCAAGCGAATGCTGGTTTGAATGGTTGGTTTTTTTTGTGGCTCGACAGGTCTGCCAGGCTCTTGCTTTTTAGGCTTACTTGTTCGTTTTTGAACTTTAGCCTTAGGTACAGACGGTTGCGGCTTGACCGTTGGTTGCGGTTTTGCTTCGGTGATGTTGATGGAAGAATCACTTTTTAAGCCATCGAAAGTAAATTTTTTGCCACTCATGATTAGAGAATTAATTTGATGAAATATTATTTAAACGTTCCTTCGCTTTTGAATGCCCTCAGTAACGATGAAAGAATAACTCCGCCAACTATCAAGTGTTTCTTTTACCCTTATTTTTTACTTTTAAAACAGTCATTATGCTAAAGATAACTCCTTTTTTAAAAGCAAAAACTAAGACCAAAATAAACGTTGCTACTTGTCGGACTTATTTTTTCATCGTTACTTATTTAATTAGTAAGTGCATTTCATTAACCCAATTGTAGATGTTTAACCCAATTGTTGTATCTGTTTCGGCAAATAAATTGCGACTTGGCTCAACATCACTAATTGCTTCATAATAATTAATGTGGTTGTGCATCACTTTTACGCCAAATTCTTGCAGACCAGCCATGTCTTTTTTGACCTGCCGACTTTTTTTCCGTCGAGGATGAAAACGATTACAAAAAGTAACCAATTGAAAACCCTTTTTCGCTGCTTTTCGATTCTCCAAAATCAGCTTCAGATAATCTTGTGTCCCATCCCAATCGGATACCGTTGGTGCGAAAGGAACGAAAATAAAGTCTGCCGCTAAAATGGCCTTATACTCTTTGGTTTCTTTACTGGTAATTCGACCAGGCACATCCAAGAAAATGAGGTCATATTTTTTGTCGAACTCTTTCTTGTAGGAAATAAATTTTTCCCATTCGCCAGAGTCAGGGTCAGGACTTGGCATACTTAACATATCCCATTTCACTTTGTCTGATTCTGCTCGGTCAAAGTTTTTGCCAATAGTCTGTTGTTCGTCCATATCCACCACCAAAATATTGTAGTTGAATGGAGCTTCTGATAAAGCGTTTGCGGCCAAGACCGTGCAAGTTGATTTTCCGACACCGCCCTTTCGGTTTCCAAATAGTAATATCTTACTCATAAAAATTATAGATGATTTATGTAATTTCTGTGATGCGGCAAATATAGAAAATATTTGTGAGTTTTAAACTGTTTAAATCATAAAAACTATAAAAA
>CAYUNA010000379.1:0-5113 GCA_964445895.1 uncultured Saprospiraceae bacterium
ACATAAATCGCAGTTTCAAAGTAAAAACTAAGACCAAACTTTCTCTCTCAAGAACGTCAATTTATTTATTTCGCGTCCCTTACACATTTCAATTTGACAGTATTGTTTACAAGACAGTGAACTCAAATATATTTTGAGATTGTTCAGCAAAAGACGTCACTTGGGTTTTAACACATTGATTATCAATGAACTAAAAACTCACGAACACGGAACTTTGGACAAGCTCTATATTTTAAAAACAAGAACTTTATTTTAAAAATAAGTTCTACAAATATTCCCGTGAATGAAATCTGCGTTACTACCCATTGTGCTGATTATCAGTGTATTATTCAACTTTCAAAGCCCCCTTTTCGGGCAACAAACTGCACCTGTTGACATCTCTCAACATCCTGTCTGTGGTTATGATTTACACAATCATCTGGAAGACCAGGCTAATCCAGCATTGGCAGCGGAATGGGACAAATACCTCAATGTTGTTTTGCCGTATTTGTCAGAAAATCCACCTGAAAGCGAGTCAATTCTAACCATTCCGATTGTATTTCATATTATCCATGAAGGCGAACCAATTGGTACCGGGCGGAATATTTCTGATGCTCAGGTATTGGCACAATTGGATATTTTAAATGCAGATTTTTCCGCCTTAAATGCAGAATTTGGGAATACCCCAAGTCAGTGGCAAACGGCGGTCGGCAATCCAAATATCCAATTTTGTTTGGCTAATACCGACCCGAATGGCGCACCAACAGACGGTATTGACCGCCAAAACTTTACGGTAACTGGTACAGATTGGCAAGACAATAATATCAACTCCGAGGTGAAGCCAATGTTCAATTGGACACCCGATGAATATGTGAATGTATATATTGTTTCTATTCCGGCTACAACGGCTGCCGGTGGTGTAGTGGGTTTCGCTAATCGTCCCTTTACGAGCAATGTCGGCGCAGTCACGGATGGTATTGTAGCAGATTACAGATGGGTTGGCGCACCGGGGTTTCCAACGTCAGGTTTCCGTACGATTACCCATGAAATGGGACACTTTTTAGGCTTGCCTCATCCATTTAATGGCGAAAGTTGTAGTAGTGACGATGGTATTGCCGACACACCAAATGTGAGTGAAGCAACGTTATCTGTCGCGAGTTTGGATTGCGCTAATGAATATCCTACAGGTCCGGTTACTTGTACAGACGAGCACATGTATATCAACTATATGGATTATGTGAATGAAAATTGTTATACTTCCTTTACCAATGGACAAATTAATGTGATGCGCTCGGTTTTGCAGGGAGTTATCGTGCCAGGTTTTACGTATGGTAGCCGAGAAAGTTTGGTCAATAATAGTAATTCGGTTTGTGTGTTGGCAGCAAATGACGCTGGAGTTGTTGACGTTATTTCGCCAGAAGAAAGAATCTGTGACGGTGCAGATATTACACCCGTAGTGACAATTCGTAACTTCGGAACAGCAGATTTGACCGCAGTAGAAGTGAATTATCAAATTGATGCCAATACGCCTGTTTCCTTCGCCTGGACTGGAAACTTAGCACCTGGCGACAACGAAGAAGTTACCTTACCGAGTTTTACACCTGCCAATGGTTTTTATCAATTTCAAGCATTTACCAGCAATCCTAATGGCAGTTCGGATGAAAATATGGTCAACGATACCACCAGTTTTGTAGGAGAAATTGCGATTCCGCAGACCGACCCGATTATTGAAGATTTTGAAGGAGCAACAACCTATCCTACTCCCGCTGGTTTATTTCAATTTAATCCAGATGCTGACCCATTTATTTGGCAAATTGTCAATGGACTTTCTGCTTTTGGAATGGGCGACAACTGCGTAGTTTTTGACAACTTCGCGGGTGACAATACCACCAATCCTTTTGGCACAATTGACGTATTAATTACACCACACATGGATTTTACGAATGTTCCCAATCCTGAGTTGAGCTTTGATGTGGCTTATGCTCAGTATGATGATATGTTGTCCGATAGTTTATTGATTTTAGTAGCAACGAATTGTTCACCAAGTTTCAATCAAGCTATATTTTTTAAAGGAGGAGAAGAGTTATCAACTGCACCGGCGACAACGGATGCTTTCATTCCAACGGAAACTCAATGGCGTACAGAGACTGTCGATTTGAGCCTTTTTGTAGGTGAACCAGATGTTTCTTTTGCCTTTGTCAATATTTCTGGATGGGGTAATCGCGTATTTTTAGACAATATCAATATTGGTGTAGATTGCGCCCTCGCGGTCAATACTTCGGCCACCAATGCGCTTTGTAATGGCGAATGCACTGGTAGTGCAACGGTCTCTGTTCCAAATGGCACCAGTACCTATACTTATCAATGGGATGCTGCCGCCAATAATCAAACAACGCCAACCGCAGTCAACCTGTGTGCAGGCACTTACAACGTCACAGTCACTGACGCGACGGGCTGTTTGGCGGCAACGCAAGTGACCGTGACAGAACCTTTGGCTTTGACCGTAATGACCAGCTCAACTGACGTGACGACTGCTGGTGCAGACGATGGTACTGCCACTGTTACCCCAAGCGGAGGAACAACAGATTATACTTACATCTGGAGTAGTGGCGACGATACCGCTACAGCCAGTAACCTTGCACCGGGCGACTATTCCATCACGGTCACTGACTTGAACGGCTGTACAATTACGGACAATGTAACCATAAATGGCTTCGATTGTGGTAGCTTTAGTGCATCCGCGAGTGGGACGAATATCACTTGCAATGGAGTAGGTAATGGAACAGCAATTGCAGCAGGAATTTCTGGTACTGGACCATTTGAATATATTTGGAGTAACGACGAGACAACGCAGTCTATCGGTGGCTTGCAAGCAGGCATCTATACCGTCACAATTACCGATAGCAGTGATTGTCCAGCTGTCGCAGAAATCACGATTACCGAGCCAGAAGAGTTGATTGCACCAACCACTTCGACTTCCGAAACTGCCAGCAATGCCAATAATGGTACAGCATCAGTTTTTCCGCAAGGAGGAACAGCAGACTATACTTATATATGGTCAAATAACGAAACAACGAACACCATCACTAATCTTGTTCCTGGAGATTATAGCGTAACGGTAACAGATATGAATATGTGTACGGCAACCAATGTTGTTACCGTCAATTCTTTTGATTGTGGTGGTTTCAGTATTGATGTGACTTCTGAAAACATCACTTGTTTTGACCAAAATGACGGAACAGCGGAAGTGATTAACAATGGCGGGCAAGGTCCTTATGAATATGAATGGAGCATTGGCGTGAATACGTTTGCGGTTGACAATCTTGCGCCAGGCACATATGATGTGACGGTCACTGATGCTAACGATTGCTCAGGGATTTTGGAAGTAACAATTTCTCAACCACCATTATTGACTGCCGATGTCAACAGTACTGATGAGTCTGCCAATGGTGCAAATGATGGAACAGCGAGTGTTTCGCCAAATGGAGGTACGCCGCCCTATTCGTATAATTGGACCAATAATGAGACTGACCCTAATTTGACGGATTTGATGCCAGGTGACTATACCGTTACCGTTTTAGATAACAATCAGTGTACTTTCGTAGAAACAGTCACCGTCGCAGAGTTTGGCTGTTTGTTATCCGCAACTTTACAAACAACAAATGCCAGCTGTCCGAATATCGGCGATGGAATGGCGACGGTCACCAATATTGTCGGTGGTAGCGGCCCTTACACTTATGTCTGGTCAAATGGCGATGAAGATGCTATGGCTGAAAACCTATTGCCTGGCGATTACACGGTTACCTTGACCGATAATGATGGTTGTCCTTTTGTAGAAATGGTAACTATTGAGGGCGAAGACAACGAAAATCCGACCGTAATGGCTCAAAATATTATGGTAGAATTGGGGGCAAATGGTTCGGTGAGTATAGATGCAGCAATGCTGGATGCAGGGAGTTTTGACAACTGTGGAATGGTGAATTCGAGTGTTAACATGACCACTTTTGATTGTTCAAATGTTGGAGAAAATAACGTCGTTTTTACAATTACCGACGCCAATGGCAATACGAACCAAGAAACCGTTATTGTAACTGTCGTCGATAACATCGCACCAGTTTTAACTTCTTGCCCTGAAAATATTACAATTCAGGATTGTGGTAGCGAGGTAGATTATGCGATGCCAACTTTTACCGATAACTGTAATGCAACAGCCACTTTAAGCAATGGTTTTCCAAGCGGAGACAACTTTCCGGTAGGAGAAACCGAAGTCGTTATCGACATTACCGACAATGGCGGCAATACAGTAACATGTAGCTTTGTGGTAACGATTGATTATGATTTGGCAGTTGGTGCAAATGTGACTATGCCTTCCTGTCCAGGCTTTTCTGATGGCTTTGCAGCATTGAGCGTTAATGGTGGATTCGCTCCATTTTTCATACAATTTGAAGGCGGCGGCGATCCTGTTAATTTATCTGCAGGTACTTATCAGGTGACCGTTACAGACAATATTGGCTGTTCAATTGTTGATGAAATTATAGTAGAAGACCCTCCGTTATTGACCTACGAATTTGGCGCAACTACACCCGCTACCAATGGTCAGGCCAACGGCGAAGCTATCCTCAATATCGACGGCGGTACACCTCCTTATGCTGTGCAGTGGCTACTCAATGGCGCATTGATTTCAAGTGATCAAAACCCGACGAATTTATTGCCAGGTAACTACATTGTACAGGTTTCGGATGACAACAACTGTTCGGTCGTAACGGATGAAATCAACATTGACAATGTCGTCAATACTTCAGATTTAAGACTATTTGACAACTTGACCATTTATCCAAACCCGACGAATGGAGCGTTGTTTGTACAACTGACCCTGAAAGAAAAAGCAGCGGTAGAAATGACCATTTTGGATGTGACCGGTAAAGCCGTTTTGCCAACTATTTTTAATCAAAATAGCGCAACAGAGATGACCTTTGATACCAATTTAGCAGACTTGACCAATGGCGTTTATTGGGTGCGGTTGTTGATTGGAAATGAGGTGGTGATGCGAAAAGTAGTGGTTTTGCAGTAGAGCATTTGGCTAATTTTTGGGTTTAAATATAAGTACTGTATTGAGTCTAATTAAGGGTGTTAC
>CAYUNA010000380.1:0-5110 GCA_964445895.1 uncultured Saprospiraceae bacterium
AATGAGAACAAAATATCCTCTCAAAAATGTTAAGTTATTTACTTCGCGTTCCTAAAATAAAACTTTCGTTAAAACCTTCCTCGATTTAAACAATAAACCCGTAATTTCGAGTTTTATTAGCGACAGCATATAATTGAACGACAACCACCAATTCTGAAACAACAATCAGACGATACAATTCCAGAAGCACCGCTTGAGGAAAAGCGGTCAAATAACCCAATTTCGGGACGTCTCAAGCGGGTCTTGCAGGTGGTAGCCTTCCTATTGATTTTTATTTTCGGACTTATTCATACGGAAACTTTTCAAAACTGGGCGGCAGAAAAAGCAACATCTTATTTGTCGAGTGAACTCAATACCGTAGTCAAAGTCGATTTATTAGATTTTAATTTCTTCGGAGGTACCGATTTGAAGGGCTTTTATATGGAGGATTTGCAGGGCGATACGATGATTTCAGCAGGTAATTTGTCGGTTTCTTTGGAGTCTGGGTTGTGGACGTTGTTGCAAAATCGAATCGACATTGACGCGATTGGCTTGCAGAATGCGAAGTTATTTATTGATAAAGATTCGGCAGCAACCAACTCTAATATTGGGTTTGTATTTGCACAGCTTTCGCAAAATGAAAAAAAAGAATCTGCTGGTGGTGGAATGCCGTTAGTTTTAAATTTGAATACGTTATCCCTTGATAATGTTGAATTTATAAAACGCGACCGTTCGACTGGGCAGGATTTAGAAATATTTGTTGGAAAAGGAAATGTTGAAATTGAGAAGTTTGACTTAGCCAACAAACGGGTGGAAATTGGTGCGGTAACCATCGATAGACCGATTGTGCAATTGACGGATTATGTGGCCTTCCCGCTGTTGTACGTCCCCGAGGATAGCCTGGATTTGATACCGCCCGTTGAAGAAGTTTTGACTGAACCTGATACGCAGGTTTTTGTAGCCACAATACGTGATTTTAAGTTGACGAACGGACAATTTGATATGGACAATTTTGAGCGCAGTCCAGTGAAGACAACGCCGTTTGATGTGCTGGATTTTGACCATTTAGGCGTGTTTAACATTGATATTGATATTGAAAATTTTGAATATTCAGAATGGGATTTCAAGGGCAAAGTCAATAAATTATCGGCAGAATCAACGAGCGGTTTCGTGTTAGAAAAACTATCTGCAGAAGAAGCTTGGGTAGGCTGTACGGGCATGCAATTGAATGGTTTGGATTTGATAACGCCGGATAGTCATGTAGGGGATACGCTGATTTTTAAATATAGAGAATACGAAGACTGGCTCGAATTTACAGACAACGTGCGGATGGATTTGAAGATAAAAAACTCTGAATTGGCGCTGTCGGATATTATGGTTTTTGCGCCGAAATTGCGAGAGAACCCATTTTTTGTCAATAACCAAAAGGAAGTTTTTGAAATTGATGGCAACATTCGAGGGCGCGTTAATCGCTTGGATGGGCGTGACTTAAATCTTCGACTTCCAGGACGACTTACGTTGGATGGAAAATTTCGGTCGCGTGATTTGACAATTCTTGATGAGGCCAGTATGAACTTTGACCTCAAACGCCTACAAACCGACGTGGCAACCCTGCGTCAACTCATCCCTGATTTTAACCCACCTGCCAACTTCGATAAGTTACAAAATATTGATTTTAATGGGAAATTTGACGGTTTCTTCGTGGATTTTGTTGCCGATGGAGACTTAACAACCAATCTTGGTCGCGCGACAATGAATATGCGGATGGACTTGAAAAATGGTCGAAATGATGCCAAATATTCCGGGCAATTGTCATTGTCGTCCTTTGATTTGGGTGCATGGTCAGGTAGCGATGATGTGGGAAAAATTAGCTTTGTTTCTAAAGTAAAACAGGGTAGAGGACTGACCTTGCAAACTGCCAATGCGAAGTTGGAAGCAACGATTGATAGCCTTGAGTTTCGGGGTTACGATTATCGAAATGTCGCTATAAACGGGCAATTGAATCAAAAATTTTTTAATGGAGACTTATCAATTGATGATAAAAACATTGCGCTGGATTTTGAAGGAAAGATTGACTATCGAGACAGCTTGCCAGCGTTTGATTTTTCTTCTAAAATTAAAAAAATAGATCTAAAAGCCTTGAATTTAATCCAACAGGATTATTCCTTCGCGGGAGATTTTGATTTGAAATTAACGGATGCGGATTTGACTAATATTCAAGGGAATGCCGTTGTTTATAATTTGCAAATTGTTAAGAATCAAGAAGAAACGTATTTGATTGATTCGATTGCATTAAATTCGGAAGTATACTCTAATGGAGAAAAATCGTTTTCTATTGCCTCTGATGTTGTAAATTTAAGTGTGGACGGCATTTTTGATATTGAAGAAATCCCGCAGACATTTGTCCAGTTTCTTGAAAGAAACTATCCAGAATTTGCGGAACGTTTCAACATTGCCAGCAATATTCCTGCGCTCAATTTTAGCCGTTTTGATTTTAAAGTTAACTTCTTTGATACCAAAAATCTACCAAATCTAATTGACCCGAAATTAAATAATTTAAACCATTCCAAGCTGGTAGGACATTTTGACGGTTTCAAAGATTCGGTGCATATTGACCTTGATATTGATACGCTGATTTATGGTAATGTCATGTTGGAAGATATTGTCTTGCTTGCCAAAATGAAACGTAATGAAAGTGATTTCAACCTCGGTATTTTTAATACGGTAATTGATGAAAAAACAAAACTCGCTCCCGTCACGCTGCTGGGTTTGGTGAATCGCGATACCCTGGAATTTGCGATTAGTTCTATTAATTTCAATGAAGTTTTAGATAATTTAAATCTCAACGGATTATTTTTTCTGGATGGAGACGATGGTTATAAAATTCAGTTTTCCCCTTCTGACTTGATTTTATTAAGTGAAAAATGGGACATCGCGGAGAACAATTATGTGAGAATTGGTAAAAAACAGGTGGAGACCAAAGATTTTAGGATGTCTAATAATGATAAAACCATCCAACTGAATAGCATCGGAAAAGACGGTTTGGAGTTAGCTGTTGAAAACCTCGATTTAGCCTTTTTAAATCAATATACCAAGATTGATTCCCTACAATTTGGTGGGCGTGTGGACTTGAAAGCGCAGGTACAAAACCTATTTGAAATGAAGGAATTGACCGCCAATTTGACGATAGATACTTTATTGATTAACAACGATGATTGGGGGATTTTACGTTTGGATGCCGAGACGCCGAGTCTGGAAGAACCTGTGGATGCTTATTTGTCGCTGACCGAAAAACAACGCAATATTCAGGTAACTGCCGAAGGTAAATACTACTTACCAACCGTTCCGCTGAAAAAAGGGCGACCGATTCCAAAAAACTTTTTTGACTTTGATATCGGTATCGCTAATTTTCCAATTCAGTTTTTAGAATATGTGTTGTCTACCTCAATTTCTAATACTGTCGGTACCTTGAATGCGGATAAAATCCGCCTTTACGGTGTACCGTCTGAACTCAATATCGAGGGGACTGCGGAAGCTTCGAAAGTCGCCACGACCGTTAATTTTCTTAATACTCGTTACTACGTCGAACGCGAAAGAGTACTGGTAGACAACAATCGAATTGTGTTGATTGACGGTATCGTTTCCGACGAATTGGGCAACACTGCCACGGTCAATGGAGGACTGACGCACAATCATTTATTGGATTTTGAATTGGACGTTTCGATGCGTACCAATGGTTTGACTTTTTTGGCGATGAACACGGATGAAACGATGAATTCAACCTTTTATGGGCGTGGGATGGGACGTGGATTTGTCCGCTTTTCCGGACCATTCTCACAAACCAACGCAGAGATTACAGCGACGACAACGGAGGGGACAAATGTGGTTATTCCCGTGACTTCGGAGACGGCAGAAGTGGAAGAGAGTTTTATTATTTTTGAAAATGAAAATGAAGAAACTACCGAAAATATTACGCCCGATATTAGTGGTCTTAACTTAGAAATGAATCTCGAACTCACTCAAGCGGCTAACGTTGAACTGATTTTTGACCGGCAGTGGGGTGATGTGATTAAAGGGAATGGAGACGGTAATTTGAATATTCTGATGACGCGAACGGGTGAGTTTGAAATGCGGGGAAACTATACGATAAACGAAGGAAACTATCTGTTCACGCTGATGAGTTTTGGTATCAATAAGCCATTTGTGGTCGAAAAAGGTGGAACCATTCGGTGGGATGGCGACCCTTTTAATGCTGAAATTGACATCAGCGCGAAATATGAAAAACTGAGTGCTTCGACTTATAATTTTATCCAAGAATTGCTGGTCAGCGCACCGCAAGCCGTCGTGGATGCGTCGCGCACCTCGTCGCCTGTGGATTTAAAAATGAACTTGACGGGGTCGTTATTTAATCCAAATATTGATTTTGATATTGATTTTCCCAATTTAGTTCCTGTTTTAAAAGGTTATACGGAAGGCAAATTGCGGACGATAAAACAAAACCAAAATGAGCTGAATCGGCAAGTTTTTGGTTTATTGATTAGTGGTCAGTTTTTGCCGACAGGCGGAAACATTCAAGCGGCGGACATCGGCATCAATACGTTGAGTGAGATGATTGCCAATCAATTTTCGATTTATGTGACGGAATTAGTATCGGAATGGTTGACCGAAGACGGACTGATTTCAGGGATTGATTTTGATTTTTCGTTGAGCCGTTATTCGATGACGGGCTTGGGCGATGCGACGGATTTGACACAGTCGGGTAATGAATTTCAGGGACGAATGAAGTTACTGTTTAGAAATGACCGCCTCATTTTTCATGCAGGTACGAACGTGGATTGGGGAAACACGACCACGTTTTCTGATGTACCAACCAATTCGTCGCAACTGACGGGCGAGTTTATGCTCGAATATGTGTTGACCGAAGACCGCAAGTTTCGGGTGCGGGTGTATCAGCGAACTGAGCCAGATATTGGTGGACGACGAAATAAATATGGCTTAGGATTTAGTTTTCGAAAGGAGTTTGATACGTTGGAGGAGTTGTTCGCGGATTAAAAATACTCCAAAACAACCATCCTGCCCAAACCAAGCAAAGTACACCCAAAAATAGCATCACATAAACCCAGGTATTGCT
>CAYUNA010000381.1:0-5099 GCA_964445895.1 uncultured Saprospiraceae bacterium
TGTTTGATGACCGCAAATTTGAGGAGTTGTTCAGAGATTTAGTTTCTAAAGATTTCTTAGATTTTAAGGACTTAAAACAATACGCTGACCGACTGGTAGCGGCAAAGAAAAAGACAGATTTGACAGATGCTCTATCTGTCGCAAAAGGTACAGTAGGGGGTAAAAAATTGGTTGTAGCAGCAATGGATTTTTCCTTTATTGGTGGCTCAATGGGGTCTGTAGTGGGGGAGAAAATAGCTCTTGCGATTAACCATAGTCTAGATAACCGTATTCCATTCTTGATGATTTCCAAATCTGGTGGTGCGCGTATGATGGAATCTGCCTTTTCTTTAATGCAAATGGCAAAAACATCTGCTAAATTATCACAGTTAGCTAAAGCTGGCGTACCATATTTTTCTTTGATGACTGACCCAACAACGGGTGGGGTAACTGCTTCCTTTGCGATGTTGGGCGACATTAATTTTGCCGAACCGAAGGCCTTGATTGGTTTTGCTGGTCCGCGAGTTATTAAAGAAACGATTAAACGAGATTTGCCAGAAGGCTTCCAGACTTCGGAATTTTTATTAGACCATGGGTTTTTGGATTTTATTGTGGATAGGCAAGAATTGCAGCCGCGATTAGCGAAGTTGTTGCAGATGATGGGGTAATCAATTGTTGAGAGATATTATGACCAAGAGGCTGATAATGGCAAAGAAAATTGCTGCACTCAGCACAATAATTGACATTGAGAATCCAAAATTGATTTTAAAATTCCTTCGGCTATTCCTTCGCTGTACAACGGCGAAGGAATAAGCCAAGATTGCAAAAAAGAAGGCAAACGGTAGAAAAAAGGACGGAGCCATAAAAATAGCGATAATTGGAAAGGTGATAGAAAAAATACCTGACCAAAAAATTAAATCATCCTCATAATATTTACTTTTATTTAGGCTTTTCTGCTTTTTTTTCAACCAGTTAAAACGTTTGCTTTTCTTGCTTTTTTCAATATACTTCTCCTGCTTTTCTACTACTTGCTTTTCTTCATAACTTATACCATTCAAAGGTGCTTCCGCATGGGCGGTTTGAAAATTTATTAGTAATAAAAAGAGGAGTAAAATCTGTTTCATATAAATGATTTGAAAGATGTGACTTGGTTAAAAAGGTCTGAAAATTCTTACTTTTTATATTACCACATTTAGAAACGTTGCCCCCAAATTTAACTTAAAAACGCTCCATTTTAGGGGATAACCCATTCTTTTCGGTATTCCATTAAACACAATTTTTTACAATGAAAAGAATACTACTATTATTCCTATTGGTCATGCCAATAGCTGACTGTCCTATACTTTATGCCGAAGCAAGCTTGGATGGAAAATCGACTGTTTTGACAAAAGTTGAAACTGAGAAAAGCACTAAATTTCGTAAGCAAAAAACGAAAAGAAAAGGTATAAAAAAACGCTTCAAGTTATTTCAAAAAATAAAAATTTGGTGGTCGGTGAATAGCGATGAAATTGATAATGTAAAGGTGTTTATTATGGGAGTAGGTGGAATTGTTCTCGGTGTTTTGGGATTATTTACTATGACTGGAACTTTTTTCTTTCTGGCGTTTTTATCGGGGCTGTTTGCAATAATCAATGGAATTATTCAAATGGCAAATGGCAACTCGCATTGGGCTGTTGTTGTAGGGTTTATATTGGGCATTTGCTTGGTATTCGCCCCGTTTGTTTTATGGTTCGTTTATTTAAACAATCAAGAACCATAGATGTTAAAACAATTTATCAAATTCATCTTTCAAACTCCTTTTTACAAAACCTAAATTTTCCGAATCAGAACAATCTAAAGCTAAATTCGCAGGACGAAACGCTAAAGTATTCACCTCTTTTTGTGATTTAGAATAAATTATAGCCGTTGGAATCTTCGCATACTTTTTTAATAAATTAGCAAATTCGAGACGGGATATCGCATCTTTTCCTCCTAAGTGATAAATCCCCTTGGCTTGTTGATTGAGTAAAGTAAATATGCCTTGCGCCGCCGATTGACCACTCAAAAATGACCGAACTTCATCATGAAAAACGGTGATAGGTTCCTCATTTTTCCACTTATTAATCCATTCGTACATGAAATTTCGGGTGCCTGGTCCTGCATTTCCAAAAAGGACAGCTATGCGCACAATACAAGTATTTTTAAATTTTGAAACCTCTTTTTCAGCCGCTAATTTTTGTTTACCATAAGCATTTAAAGGAGATGGATTGTCGTTCTCAAAATAAGTTGAATCATTGCCACTAAAGACTTGTTCGCTCGAAGTAAAAACGAAATGACTGCCGATTTCGTTCGCTATTTTCGCTAAAAAAGCAGGTGTCTTCACATTAATTTTATAAGTATCTTCAGGTGATTTTTCACAAAGATGAGTACTTGAATTGGCGGATAGATGAAGGATAGCATCAGGTCGGATTTTTAAAATAACTGCCTTCGTCTTTTCAAAATCTAATAAATCTAATTCTATGGGTTTGATACCATCAGCTAGCCCTTTTTTATTAGAAAAATAAGTCCCAATAATTGTCCAATCTTCTTGTGGAAACGTTGCTACATTCCAACCTAAAAAACCAGATGCGCCAGTGATGAGTAGCTTTTTTTTCATTATATTAATTACGGCACTTGCCGCGCTACTGAAGTAGCGGGTTACGAATCTATTTTTCTAAAATCTGTAAAGAATCTAACTTCGCCCGATACTTAATCCAGGCATGTAATTTTTCTCGGTCTGCTGCTTTCTCTCGTTCTCGTTTATTCTTTTCCCAATGGACAATAAAAGTCGGCATTTCTGCAACGATAGTATCAAAATTAGTTTGTTGAATTCGTGCAAAGCCGATTTCGACGAGCTTTGGAAATAGAGTCTGTGCCTCGGCTGTGATATTTGTAAAAAACGTTTTATCACTCGAAAGGCTATCTATTTTTGCATTCAATGCCTGAATCTCCAAATCTTTGCCATTCACATCCTGAATGTCATCTTGCAAAGATTCCAAAATCCGTTTTTCAATAGAGTTGCCCAGCTTTGCTTCGTCAATTTTATCTTGTGATAGATTTGTCCGCACACATCTTAAGTCCGCAAGACTGTCTGTTTTTAGGTAAAATCGATTTCTTTTGCTGACAATACTATCAGGCGGCACATCATCAGCTAAATAAGCACGTACTTTGATTTTTTGATCACGGGAAGAGATGTTATTCTGCTCCCATTCCCAGTTACTTTCTCCAAAAATGTTATTCATAGAAACTTGAATACGTTTCTTTTCTTGTACTTTATTATACACATTCAACATCGTGTAAGTACTTGGGATTATCAATAAAATACTTAAAATTAACATCCAACGATGCGTTCTTCGCTTTTCCTTTTCGTCTTTAAATTGTCTTTGTGGAAATTTTAAAAGTCTGACAATCAGGTAAGTAGCCAATGCCACAAAGGTCGCATTGATAAAAAATAAGTAAAAAGAATAACCCATCGCTTCCCAATCACCATTGGCGAGTCCATAGCCTGTCACACACAAGGGCGGCATCAAGGCAGTCGCAATTGCCACACCCGGTATCGCGTTGGATTGGTCTTTACGCGAACCAGATACAATCCCTGCAATACCGCCAAAGAAGGCAACCATGACATCGAGGAGAGTGGGGGCGGTTCTGGCATTAATTTCCGGGGTTTTTGCCCCAAAAGGTGTCAATTTGAAATAAATAAAACTTGTAACCAAGGCAATCCCAATAGCTACCATTAAATGGAAAAAGGAATTTCTGAGCATATCCCGGTCTTCAATGCCGAAGGATAAGCCAATTCCTAAAATCGGGGACATCAATGGAGAAATCAACATCGCCCCAATGATAACGGCGGGAGAATTCAAGTCCAATCCCAAAGAGGCTACCATGATGGAACACATCAATAGCCATGCGTTTGCGCCTTTCATTTCTCGATTATCGCGGATTCGAATAATCGTTCCTGCCCGGTCAAGTCCAGGGCGCAAGTCTGCTAAATTTTTGAAGAATTCGGATAAGCCATTGGTTAACTCACCATAGCCTGTACGGATTTTTGCTTTAGATTTTTCTTCTGGTGTTCCTTTAAGAGCCTGTTTCTTGTCTGCCATTTAGAATCGGTTTGAATTTTTTTAATCACTTATCTTTAGAGCGTTTGTAGGTTATTTTTTTACAAGCTTTCTAAGATACCATCTTTCATCACTAATTTTCTATCGCTCAAGTCTGCGAGTTCTTCATTATGGGTAACGACGACGAAGGTTTGTTGAAAATCCTTGCGTAGTCGAGTCAGTAAATCATGAATTTCTTGTGAAGTTGCAGAATCTAAATTACCCGTTGGTTCATCTGCAAAAACCACTGCGGGCTCGTTCATCAATGCGCGTGCAACTGCCACACGTTGTTGTTCTCCGCCCGATAGTTGCGACGGCTTATGCGTCAATCGGTCACCTAAACCAAGATAATCTAATAGTTCTTCTCCTCGTTTTTTAGCAGCACTTTCTGATTGTTTCTGAATGAAGGCAGGGATGCAGACATTTTCAAGAGCCGTGAATTCGGGTAACAAGTGATGAAATTGAAAAACGAAGCCAATATTCTTATTTCTGAAATCCGCTAATTCATTCGCACTCAAGGATTTAATAGAAGTGTCGTTGATGATTAAATCACCTGAATCGGCTAAGTCTAATGTTCCCAAAATATGTAAAAGCGTGCTTTTCCCAGCACCTGATTTGCCTACTATGGAGACAATTTCGCCTTTACTTATAGCTAAATCTACGCCCTGTAAAACATGGAGGTCACCGTAAGACTTTTTTATTTGTTTTGCTTTTATCATTAAATTTCTGACGTATTGGAGTAATCTAAGTATGCAATGTTGTCTGGGCACGCGAATTAAATAAATGCCGATTCCTGAGTGCATATTTTGCCCTCATTTTTTTTAGAAACTCGAAAATCATAAGATATTCTCGCTTTCTAAATGATAGAACAAATATGTCCGAGTACTTATCATACAAATACTTCATACTTAAACACCTGTATTTAAAGGGTTTTCTCATAAAAAATAAATTGGACTGGGTTGGCGCGGAGCGACTTAGCTATTGGTAGAAATTTTGTTTTTT
>CAYUNA010000382.1:0-5079 GCA_964445895.1 uncultured Saprospiraceae bacterium
ATGAGAGCAAAATATCCTCTCAAGAATGTTAAGTTATTTACTTCGCGTTCCTCAGATTCCTTTTGTCAAAACGCAAAGCAACTTTTGTCACACGGTATTCAATCGTAGTTCATTTAAAAAATATATATTTGCCTTTCTTAAAACTCAAATTACAATGGCAGAAAGTTCAAAAATTTTCCCACACGTTATAGAGCAAATCGAAGAGTGGCCGATTTATAAATTACACGACGACCGTGACAATTTTGTGGAAGAGATTAATGAATTTACCACTCAACGCCTGCTCAAAACGTATAAGGACGACATCGGCGATATTATTGCTAAAACGGTTTATCTGGAGCGCATTCGGATGAAAGAAGAGCCCTGGAAAGTAGACCCGCCGAATGACAATCAGTTTTGGAAAAGAATTCGTAAAACCCTGCTTAAAAAGACATTAGACAAAGAAACTCCAGAAGCTAAAGCAACCACTATTTCGTTGTTGCAAAAAATAGTGCATCGTTACTCGGAAGAGATTGTTGGGACTTTTCGCAAGCCCACATTTCTATTTGCCCGACGGTTTTTAGCCGCTTTTTTCAATCGTTTGCTAAATACAGCCGCAGGTCGAAATTTGAAAAGAATCTACGGCACACGTTATCATCTATACGAACGAATTTTGACACGAGGTGAGATTGAAACCATTCGTTCTTTGATGAAAAAAGGGACAGTCGTTATCGTTCCTACACACTTTAGCAATCTCGATTCTATCCTGATTGGTTATGCGATGGATAGAATTTTGGGACTCCCCAGTTTCTCTTACGCTGCGGGTCTCAATCTATACAACACAGGCTATACTGCCTATTTTATGAATCGTCTTGGTGCCTATCGTTTAGACCGGCGAAAGAAGAATCCCATTTATTTGGAAGCCATCAAAGCCATGTCAAATCTCGCTATTCAGCGGGGAACCAATTCCTTATTTTTTCCAGGAGGCACCCGCGAACGGTCGGGCAGACTGGAGAATAAATTAAAGAAAGGAATGCTCGGTACAGTGATGGAGGCACAGCGCGCCAATTTTGAAAAAGGAAAAGATGAAAAGGTTTTTATTGTGCCGCTGGTATTGGGATATCACGTAGTGTTAGAAGCCAAATTTTTAATTGAACAATATTTAAAAAAGACTGGAAAAGAGCAATACATTTCGCCGCGAGATGAAACGTATAGCGCAAGAAAGTTGTTGAAATTTGGCTGGAACTTCTTCTCACAATCTTCTGAAATCACCCTGTCTTTTGGTAAGCCGATGGATGTAATGGGCAATTTTGTCGATGAAAACGGAACCAGTTTTGACCGATTTGGACGCGAAGTGGAGGTGAAAGATTATTTTATGACCGATGGAAAAGTGAAGGTGGATTTGCAACGTGAATTTGAATATACCAATATTTTAGCAGACCGAATTGTTGAACGTTATCACAAAGAAAACATCGTTTTGACCAGTCATTTGGTCGCTTTTGCCGCCTTCAATATTTTAAAAAATGATTACCCGAAATTAGATTTGTTTGGCGTGCTTCGTCAACCTACAGAAGATTACTTTTTCTCGATGCCTATTTTAGAAAATGTAGTCACTCAAATGAAAGAACAACTCCTCGAATTGGAAAAGAAAGGTAAAGTCAAACTCTCCCGCCAAATTCGTTGGTCTACTGATAAATTAATCGAAGACGGCATCGCCAATATGGGCATTTATCATCCGGAAAAACCGTTGATTTTTGACAAAAAAGGCCGCTTGGTTAGTCAGGACTTTAAACTCCTTTATTACTATCACAATCGGATGGATAGCTATAATGTAGAAAAAGGAATTGATTGGAAAGCGTTACAAAATGAACAAAGGACACTGTTTATGGAGGAAGTTTGATTCGGTAAAAAAAGTGTATCTTTGTTTACTTGACCCGGCAAAAAATAATTCATATTCTCAATTTTTTTTTGTCGGGTCAAGTGATTTTTGTTTTAATTAAAAAAAACAGATGATTACAGAACTCAATCAATTAGATTTCAACAAAAAATACACTTACGCAGATTATGTACTTTGGCAATTTCAAGAACGGGTTGAATTGTTGAAAGGGCACTTATTTCCCACGGCTGCACCTAATGTAGCGCATCAGCAAATTTCATCTAACTTACATGGTATTATTTGGAGTTTTTTGCGAAAGCATCCCTGCAACCTCTTCACTGCGCCCTTCGATGTTCGGCTACCATTGCCTGCGAATAAAGTCACTGCCACCAAAATTGATACGGTCATTCAGCCTGATTTATGTGTAATTTGTGATGATGAAAAATTGGACAAACAAGGTTGTATCGGCGCGCCTGATTTGATTATTGAGATTTTATCGCCAGGCAATTCCAAACGCGAAATGCGGGATAAATTTGAGCTATATCAAGAAGCTGGCGTATTGGAATATTGGGTAGTTGACCCAGAGCGGAAATCTGTCTTTGTTTATCGAATGAATAAAAAAACGAAGAAATTTGTGGCACAATTGCCCGTTTTTACAGACGAAGACACGTTAGATAGTTCTGTTTTTGAAGGATTGGAAATTATATTAGAGGAAGTGTTTCCAAAAGAATAAAACGAAAACCTCCACAGACATCTAACCACCTAGAGCATGCATCTAACCACACCACCGACACCAATTCTCCGACGAATACTGCAAACGGTCATAAATAATTTTAAAGACCTCTGGATTCACACCCAGCCCAATATGGCTACCGCTAATTTCGATATTTTGCGCTAATTTTCCTTCTTCCAGTTCCATACACGCCTGCCAGGGAACAATCCCGTCCCGTTTAGAATAAATGGCTGTCGAAGGCACCGGAACAGGCTTCGGCAAGGTATCCAACCATTCTTGATTTAATGAGCTAATTGGTGCTTTTCGATGAATCAAATCATACAGCCATGAGGCATTATTTGGTGCTTTTAAATTAGAAAATGGCGAACCTAACGTAATAATTTGACGAACCCAATCTGGTTTTTGATGCACCAAATGTCGCGCAAACACTCCGCCCAAGCTCCAACCAATTAGTGTTACTTTTCGGTCGTGCTTCGCATAAATAGTTTCAATTTTTTCTAAAAGTTGATCAAGATTTTTCAAATCTCCAAAATTCCGACCCAATCCCCAATCGTAAACATGGTAACCAACCTGCCGTAAAAAATGCCGAAGTGGTTCAGTAGATTTGCCACTGGCCAAGAACCCTGGAATTACTAAAACAGGATGCCCATCGCCTATCTTTTCGGGTTCGAAGTGCTCATTGAATTGACGCAAATCATAGCGTTCACTCATCGCCCGAACAACTTCCGAAGCGTATAAATATAAAGACGGTCGCGTAATTTTTTGTGCCGTTTTTTCAGTCATTGCCATAGTATTTTTTATAGGAATTTGGGAGTTTGTAAACTTTCGCGAATATACAAAAAGCTGAGACCTCCAATCAAGGGAAATCTCAGCTCACAATCGTGTATGAATTAAATAGTGTGCCTAAGTCTTAAGTCGTCTTAGTTCTTAGAAAACAAACGGCTGAATCGTACCGCGCTGCTCATCATTTGTGTCTTAACAGTCTCTAATGTTGTAAAAACCATTTCTTGATTTTTCTCTGCCAACTTTAACCCGCCGTTAATCGCTTTTTCTGCTACTTTACTCCATTTTTCAGAGTTCTCCAATGCACCATCTACCAATTGGTCCGCTGTTTTCAAAGAGTATTCATTAACGTTTTTAGCCGTATTTGCCACCGTCTTCATACCTTTTTCCACGTCGATGGTTTGGATAGCATCTTTAGCTGCTTTTACGGCAGTAGTAGTCATTTGTTTACCGCTTTTCATCACTACATCAGCCACTTCTTTCACCTGCGTATTTACTGTCTCAACAGTCGCTTTGACTTGCTTTGTCGTGTCTTTGAAATCAACTTTCTTTGTCAATTCTTTTGCTGCTTTCTCTGCTACGTTTTTCACTACAGAAGTATTTTCTACCATCTCTTTTACAACTACATCTGCAGTTGCCTGCACATTTTTATTCACTTTAGTTGCCGTTGCTTTAATTTTATTGACAGTCTTTGCTTCTGCTTTCTTTGCTGTTGCTTTTACTTTCTTAGTTGCCATGATTTCTTTATTAATGGTTGATTAATTTTAATTGAAAAATGGTTTTTCTTGGTTAAATGTTTTTTTTATTACTTAGCCGCTTTTGCTGCTTTTACCCAATCCGCTGTTTCAAACATCGCATAGCGAGCATTTACTTTTACCAAATCAGCTTGTAATTTCTTTGCATCAACCTTCGCCAAGTCAGCAAAAGTAACGATACCCATTGTCTGCAAAACTGATTTCATTTTTGGTCCGATACCATTGATAGCCGTCAAATCCTCTTTTTTAACAGTCTTTTTTACGGTAACTTTTTTAGTCGCAGCTTTTTTTGCAGTTGATTTTTTAGCGACTGATTTCGCCACGGCTGCTGCTTTTTGCTCTACATTTGCAATTTCTTTCTTAACTGTTGCTTTAGCAGTTGCCGCTTTTTTAGTCGCTACTTTTTCTACTTTCGCTACTGTTTTATCCACTTTTTTAGTAGATTTATTGATAGCTCTTGCAATCGTTTTTTTAGCTTTTTGCTCTACTTCTTCCACTTTCGCTTCTACTTCAGCCATAGTCTGCTTCGTCATCTTTGCCGCCTCTTTGGCTTCTTTCTTACGCAAAGCAGATGTTTTTGACTGCTCAGAAACATTCAAAGAGAACAAACTTTTCAATCGCATCGCGCCCATCATTCCTTGTTGCTTCACACCTTCTAATATAGTCAATGCCAAATCTTGCTGCTTACCGAAAATAACCGTACCTGTTTGTAAAGCTTTCTCTGCAACTTCCTGCCATTTTTCAGCTGCTTCCAAAGAACCTTCAACTAATTTATCTGAAGTTTTCAATGCTGTTTTATTAGCTTCTTTTACAAAACCCTTTACATTGTCTGCTCCTTTTTTAATATCTGATTTTGTGATTTCCATTTTCTATTATTTAAAGTAATTGCTGTTAATTAATTTTGAAAAAGTATTGATTGATAACTTTCTCATTAAATACGGTGCAAAAATAGGATG
>CAYUNA010000383.1:0-5069 GCA_964445895.1 uncultured Saprospiraceae bacterium
TAATAATAGTTTTTACTTCTTAACAATTTCCTTCGTTGCTATTGAATTAGCGGTCTTCATCAATTGAATGAATTCCTGACGATATCCATTTTCATCTAACCCTTTTGCTCCCTTCGCTAGTCTGATGGTTTGGGCAAAATTGCTATTTCCTTTCAATGGAGAATCTCGCAATAGCAAGCCAAATTCTGCGACTGCTGCTGAAAATTGAAAATTTTCGGAACTGGTTTTTAATTTTACGGCACTATTTTCAACGACTTTTTCCAATAGCTGACTGGTATTTTCTTTAGGTAGTTTGTACCGTAATTTTATGGTTAGCAATTCATTGGATAGTTTCTTTAGTTTTTTCTTGGGTTCTTTTTGATATTTGAGCGGATCAACTGAGGTCAGCAATTCGCTATCGACTCCTTTTGGAATAATTTCATATAATGCAGTCACGGTATGTCCTGCGCCCAATTCTCCCGCATCTTTGGTATCATTATTAAAATCTTCTTTATTGAGCATCCTGTTTTCATAGCCGATAAGGCGGTAGGCCTGCACATTGTTGGGGTTGAATTCCAATTGTAATTTGACATCTTTTGCAATAGTAAATAGCGTTCCGCCGAATTCTCTAACCAAGGTCTTTTTTGCTTCGTTAATGTTGTCAATATAAGCGTGGTTGCCATTCCCTTTATCCGCCAATTGTTGCATTTTATTGTCTTTATAATTACCCATTCCGAAGCCTAAAACCGTTAGAAAAACGCCACTTTTACGCTTTTCTTCAATCAATTCTACTAATCCCGCATCGCTACTAACTCCCACATTGAAATCACCATCTGTTGCTAAGATGATACGGTTGTTTCCATTTTCCTGAAAATTATCCAGCGCAATTTTATACGCCAATTCAATACCCATTCCTCCTGCTGTTGACCCGCCTGCTTTTAAATTGTCGAGAGCTTGCAAAATTGTCTGCTTTTGATTACCTGACGTAGAAGGCAACACTTGACCTGCGGCACCTGCATAAACGACAATTGCTACTTTGTCTTGTTTTCGCAGCTGATTGATTAATAATTTAAAGGATTCTTTCAGCAACGGGAGTTTGTTAGCTGCGTTCATGCTACCTGATACATCTAATAAAAAAACGAGGTTGGAAGGTGGTAAATTATCTGTTGAAATCTTTTTTCCTTGTAATCCAATGTGTAACAACTGATGCTGACTAGCCCAGGGACATTCTGAGACTTCTGTAATGATTTCAAAAGGCGTTTGGTCACGAGGTTGAGGATAATCGTAGTCAAAATAATTAATGAGTTCTTCTATTCTAATGGCATCTTTTGGTGGTATTTGCCCGGAATTGATGTAGCGACGCATGTTGCTATACGAAGCCGCATCTACATCAATCGAAAAAGTTGAAAGTGGGTTTTGGGTGGCTTCCTGAAATTGATTTTCTTCAATTGAATTGTAATTTTCTGTATTGAGATTAGTCAAAGGCGGCATTTCTTTTGTTCTGCTCCATGTAGAACCTGTAGCTGCCGAAGCATTCATTGAAGAACGTTTCCGTTTGCGAGTTTTTGATTTTCTTTTTGATTGACCTTCTATCTTGACTGTGGAGTAAGAAATCGATTTTTTCTTATTTACGCTATACCCCGTAACGACGACTTCCGACAATTGAATGCCTTCTTCCAAAATAATAGTATGCTCCTCAATGCCGCTTTTTGCAATGTATTCCTTATCTACAAAACCAGTATATGTAACTATCAGCGTTGGGTTTTCGTTACTTGCATTAATTGAAAAACTTCCATCAAAATCGGTAATAGTCCCATTTGTCGTTCCTTTTTCAAGGACAGAAGCCCCAATTAATACGTTTCCTGATGTATCCAAAACGACTCCTTTGATTGTAACGGTCGGATTGGTATAAAAGCTTAAAAAAAGAAATGCGGAAAAAGAGAATAGTATTGCTCGTTTCATGCTGTTGCAATTTTGGTGAATAATTAATTTTCTCAAGAGAGATGCAGGAGGGAAAGAAATTACATAAAGTTCGGTTATGTTAATCCCGTTTTTACTCCGTCAAAAAAGAATATTCTCTAGTGTATGCCATCAGTCAGTAGATTTTGATTCAATTACTTTTAGGCTATTACCGCAGCACCAATTTTCCTGTCACCACCAACTTCCCTTCACTTTCTATCTGATAAAAATACAGCCCTTCCGTCAGCCCATTTCGATAAAAATAATACGCATTTTCCTCAAAATCATCCACTCGCTGCAACTGCCCCGCCGAATTGAATAATTTAAACGTCAAGTCCGCATTGTCCAGATTTTTTATTTCAAAAATAGCGTACTCCTGCGCTGGATTTGGATAAACTTTTAACTCCACATCTTCTTGAAAAACCTGCGTCGTTTCATCCAAAATATCAATAAAATCAATCCAAACCAGATGTTCCGTCGTATTGGTCAAAATCGGCGCATTGCCATCAAAATAAATGTCAGCGCGGTTATTAATCAGCGTCCCGACGGGATTGTCAACCACCTGCGCAATATGAAATTCGACCCAACCGTGCGATAGCGGCTCATTGGTCGTGCTATCGGGCAGGAGGATGTTGTCGAAGGTGAATTTCAGGGTGCGGCCGTTGACAATTTCGAGGTCGTAGTCGTGGCTGGATGCGCCTGGTCGTAGGGTCGTCAAATCTAAGAACTCGGACAAATTATCGCGAATCACGACCGTAAACGCCGTGTCTGTCCCCGTATTTTGAAAACGAATCAGGTAGTCCAAATCCACATTTTGCTCAATGCGGTGGTCGTCGCCGAAGCCTGTCGGAAAGCCCTGTTTGTCATTTGGGTCATACGAACCCGTGACGACGCGGCACAGTTCATCAAAATACGGCTCGGCATCGTCCAGCGGAAATTGATTAAAAATCCCCGTCAGCGGTAGCACTTCGCAATTTTCGATGGCAAAAGTCGCGTAGTTGTTGCCCAGCACGGGCGGCAAATCGGGCGACTGTTCGGCGAGCATAAAATAGGTGGCGTTGTCCTCCTTCGGAATCGTGATTTCCTCCGTCTCGCCATTCAGCAATTGATAGGGTTCTTGCAGCAAAATAATGTTGTCTTCGATGATGATATACTGCTGCGGGTCGGGCATATCGTCGCCCTCGTTTTCGATGATGAAGGTAATGGAATCGGGGTGACATTGCCCGTCCACGCTGATAATCGGACCCGTCCACACGGGGTCAAGGCAGAGCGTATCGGGGTAGATGTGTGCCTCGGCACAGAGCGTCTGACCGAGCTGCACGGAGTCGCATTCGAGCTGAAAATGAAAGGTAATTTGCCCGCAATCAAAAGGCGCGAGGTCGCCCAACGCGAAGGTGTACAAATCGCCTGCGACGGCTGCGGGGTCAGCGGAAATCGAATCGACCGCCATGTCTTCGTGGAGCGTGACTTCCAGTAGGGCAGCTTCGGCGGTGGTCGTGCCTTCGTTGCAATATTGGACAATGATTTTGTTGGGGAGGGGGCAGGGGCGGAGAAAATTATTAGAGATGTTTACTTGCATTCTGGGGCAGTTGACGATTGGTTGGATGGGGAGATTAAGATTTAATGTATCAAGAAATTCAGTAAAGTTTAAATAATACTCTTCTTCACAGGATTGCCAATAATCGTTCGGAAGATATATTTTTATTTGATAATCACCGCTATCAAGGAGCATAGAATAATTACCAAGTGAATCCGTAGTTGTTGAAAAATTAGTTGGTCCTTGTGCTTCAACTATCCAATTTTTTCTTCCTGTTTCGTCAATATTTTGTTCACAATTTACATCAAAATCAAGATAAGCATTACCTTTCAAATGATTTGCTTTAATATCGCCCAATGAATCTAATTTAACGAGCATCATATCTGCGTTTGCAAAAACTGGTAGACCTGCTCCAAATAGTACAATCTCATTATTTGATATAGCTTCAATATCATCTATGTCATCAATTAGAGTAAGATTAATTTTTTTTGACCAAAGTAAGTTTCCTTCCGAATCTGTTTTCAAAATTAGCGGACTTGCATCATTGGTAACGTTATCTATATGAAGACCACCCAGAAACAAATTATCATTTTCATCTATCGTTAAAAGCCTTCCATCTTTGTATAATCCGTCAGGACTACTATATTCAAAAGTAGATAGTAATTCGCCTTCATCATTAAACTTTATTGTGAATATTGAGGACTCTTGTGTATTTTTTTCTCCAATAGCGATATAGTCACCATATTGATTGCGTACAATTTGATATATATTATCTAATGGTTCAATTTCCGAGATTACCCACTCTTGATTACCATTGCTATCAATTTTAAAAATAAAAGCATCGTCTTCAACAGGGAGATAATCAACTCTACCACTTACAATAAATCCACCGTTGGGAGTACTTATGAAATTGCTCGGTCTATTAGTGTCGCCAATGCTGTAATTGTTTGTCCAAATATTATTGTCATTTTCGTTAAATTTAGTTATAAAAACGTTTATTTCATAGTTATTTGGCTCGATGGCTTCTTGATATAAAAGTGCATAATTTCCATCAATATCTTGCGCCAAATCAAAAGCTAAAAAGGGGAAATTTTGTTCCCATAAAATATTTCCAAGATTATCAACTTCTAAAACCTTAGTATTTTCTATAAAATCAAGATTCATTACAGTGAAGTTCCCATTTAAGTTTGGGATGACTTTTACATAGACTCCACGTGTAGTGATTATGTTTTTCCAGATTTCATTTCCATAAGAGTCAATTTTTCTAATACTAGTTACCTCTGTACTATCTGAAAAACTAACGCCTCCTATAATAAATCCTTTATCTGTTGTTTCTGCAACAGAGTTTCCGACATCTGTAGCTGCATCATCAAAGAATTGGATTCCTACCTGACCTTGCAAATTCATCAGTAAAAGCATTCCAGATATTAGCAATATCATATTTTTAATAGTGATATTCATCATGGTATTTTGATTTAAATATTTCCAATAACACAAAGATGCAATTAACTCCGCCATATTTCAACAACAAAAAAAGCATTTTGCCAATAATCAAATTTTTAAAAACAAAATAAAATAAATAAATTAGCCCAAA
>CAYUNA010000384.1:0-5062 GCA_964445895.1 uncultured Saprospiraceae bacterium
TAACTTTCTATAGATTTTTTTCAATTAGATTCGTTTCCAAAATCTGTTTTTCCTTGTATTTACTACGTTCACTGATTTGCTTTGTCAAATATTTTTCCATCAACAAACCTGCAATTGGAGCAGCTGTGCGACCACCACCACCTGCATTCTCGACGTAAACCGCAATCGCGATTTGGGGATTTTCAGCAGGGGCAAAAGCGATAAAGGTCGAGTGGTCTGCGCCTCTATTTTGTACCGTTCCCGTTTTACCTGCAACGGTGATATTAGGTACGGCAGCGGCACGTCCTGTCCCCGCGGTGGTCACATCAATCATACCTTGAATGACAGGATCAAAGTATTCGGGGCTAATATCTACAGTTTCTCGCTCTCTGAATTTGGCTAGCGTTTCTGCACTATTTTCACCATTAAATCCTTTGACTAAATGGGGTTTAAAAAAGTAGCCACGATTGCCCAATGCAGTCGCCATATTTGCCATTTGCAAAGTAGACATTGTGAATTCTCCCTGTCCGATAGCTAGAGAAATAATCCCTGAAAACTTCCAGCCTCCTTTATGTTTTGGATAGACCTTATCGTAATATGCAACGGTTGGTACATTTCCTGCTTTTTCGCCGGGAATGTCGATACCTAATTTTCTGCCCATCCCAAATTTTCCAACAAAATGCCGCAACGTATCCAAGCCCACTTCGGGTTTGTAAAAACTCTCAATATCAATCACGGAACGGAAAGTTTTACAAAAATAATTATTGCAAGAGTATTGAATCGCTTTGCCTAAGTTGTAAGTAGAAGGGTGTGGACGGCAACCGACTACCAAATTATTGTATTTGTAATAACCTGGGCAGGGCATCGGTTGATTAGCCGTAATGACCCCAAGTTGCAGCCCTATCAATCCCATAACCGTTTTATAAGTAGAACCAGGTGGATAAACCGCCTGCAAGGCTCGATTGAACAAAGGTTTCAGTGAGTCATTCTGCAATTTATTATACTCCTGTCCTCTCGACCGATTGATGGTAATCCGGTTAGGGTCATAGTTGGGTGCGCTAGACATGGCAAGAATTTCACCCGTTTTGGGTTCGATAGCCACGACTGCCCCAACTTTATTTTGCATCAATTCTTCAGCATAAGTTTGCAAGTCTATATCTAAAGTAGTTATTAGGTCTTTACCTGATTTTGGAGGAATATCTTGCTCGCCATCTTTGTATTCTCCAATATTTTGACCGCGGTTATTTTTAAGGATAAATCGTTGCCCTTTTTCACCACGAAGTTCGTCTTCATATTCCTTTTCTAAACCAGAAATACCCAAATAATCTCCTGGAACATACGGGGTGTTTTCCATTCTGACTTCCTTTTGATTCACCTCTCGCATATAGCCCAAAACGTGCGCTGCATTCCGATAAGGATAACCCCGAACGTTCCGCAATTGTACATCAAAACCCGGAAACTCGTACATACTTTCCTGAAAACGCGCATGCATTTCAGAAGAGATTTTGGTTAAAAACGTAAATGGTTTATATTTACTATATCTATAATCGCGTTTAAAATCCTTGTTCAACGTTTCTTCAAAATAAGCTTTATCAATTTCCAACAAACGACAAAATTTTGCCGTATCCATCTCTGGATCAATCTGATTGTACGTGACATTCAAATCATAAACAGGGTTGTTATTAATCAATAATTTGCCATTTCTATCCAAAATCAGTCCTCTTGACGGGTAGATAGTATATTTGTTGACTGCCGTAATTGCAGCTTGCTTTGCATACTCGTCACTGATGATTTGTAATTCAAAGGCTCGCCACAACAGCACTAAAGCCATTGCGCAAAAAATCACCTGAATGGTCAATTTTCGGTCTTGAAAAACATCTGTCTGTGTTCGCTGAAAAGCCATCTTTCATCAATTAGCAATAAACATGAGTCATCCCGAATTTTTAATTCAATAAAATGCGGTACAAAATCCTCTCTTTTCAATCTATTTTCCCCTTTAAGAACCCTTGAGCCGCGCGTAATTTATTTTCTTACGTGCACATTTTCGGCTCAAAATACTCAACAAAAAGATTAGACTAAAAATTCGGGATGACTCCTGTTCATTGTGTTATTCTGCGTTGTTGAATAAAATATGAATCAAAAATATTAAAAAATAAGATAATACAAAGCTAAAAATAGTTTTCAGCCAAATATCTACTATATAATAAGGTGTAAAGGCCTCGACAAAAAAGTAAGTGAAGCAATGGATAAACATAAAAATACCCGCATACCAGGCAAACCAAGAGCTGCCATATCGAATAGCTGTTGGACTGTAATTGGTATTATATCCGCCTCGTGGTTCGAGTTGTTTGAGTATCAAAGGGCGAACGAATGCCGAAAAAGTCATCGCAGCTGCATGAACTCCCAAAGAATTGTAAAAAATATCAACGGAAATCCCCGTGCAAAATCCCAAAAAAATCACCAAGGGTACGGGCGTCCGCATTGGCAATAAGAGAATAAACAACGGATAGACCAGGACGTTGAAGTACGGGAAGCTTTCCCAACCAACGCCAATGTTTCGTAGAATCAGTCCTTGTATCAAGATTAATCCCAGAAAACGGATTCCATTTGTGTAAATCAAACTATTCATCTACTTCCTGCTCTAATTCTAAAATTGTGTCTCTATCCAAATTCACCACGACGTACACATATTTGGCATCTCCAATATTGTTGTTGAGTACTACTTTAATTTCATGCGAATTACTACCTTCGGGCACACGCTGCTCTGCCACCGTTCCTATCATAATATCTGCTGGAAACATTAACGAAGCCCCACTCGTTACAATCGTATCTCCAATTTCCACTTTGATATACTTAGGAATATTTTCCAAATTCATAACAAAAGGGTCACGCGATTTCCACTGCAAAGTTCCTACTTTTTGGTTATTGCCTTTTGGGGAGGCACTAATATTAGTTTGTCGATGCAACAGCGACATCACAATCGAATAATTTTCTGAAACACCCCGAACAATGCCCACAAGACCACGCCCGTCAATGACCGCAGAATGCTCTTTGATACCATCTGCCGAGCCCCTGTTTAACTTTAAATAATTGTGATTTTTATTAATCGTATTGGTCAATACTTTGGCGTGAATGATTTGGTATTTTTGTCGTCCATTTCTTATAGAATCAACTTTGGCAGGCGCATTTAGTCCTTGATTGAAAATCAATTCCCGCAGTTCTGCATTTTCTTTCGCAATACTGTCCATTCTCTCCGAAAGCGTAAAGTGTGTCGTCAAATTTTCGGAAGACTCATCAAGAAATCCCGTGAACGCATTCATGGAACTGATATAAACCGCCTGTTGTTTTTGATTGTAATGAACGATGAGATACAAACACACCAACTCCAGTATTACAAAAAGGAAGAATCCCCCATAACGTAAAAATATCTGGAGTAAATTATTCATGAATGGTTAATAGTTAAGGACTAATGGTTGAGCATAAATATTTCATGCTCAACCATTAATCATTAAATTAAACGCTTTTTCGGTCAATAAGAAATGAAAAACGATGCGTATTTTGTAAAGCAATTCCCGTACCGCGAACCACCGCGCGTAATGGGTCTTCGGCGATATGAACAGGCAACTTTGTTTTTTGACTAATCCGCTTGTCCAATCCTCTCAACAAGGCACCTCCACCAGTCAAATACAAACCTGTTTTATAAATATCTGATGCCAACTCTGGTGGTGTTGTTTCCAATGCTTTCAAAACAGCGTCCTCTACTTTTGAAATAGATTTATCAATTGCGTGTGCAACTTCCTGATAAGTAATGGTTACTTGCTTTGGAATACCTGTCATTAAATCCCGACCGTTAACAGCATAATCTGGTGGTGGATTCTTTAATTCATGCAACGCAGAACCAACATTAATTTTGATTTGCTCGGAAGTTCGTTCTCCAATCAAAATATTATGTTGACGTTTCATAAATGACATAATATCCGCTGTAAATTCGTCTCCTGCCGTCCGGATCGACTGATCACAAACGATACCTGACAAAGCAATGACTGCAATCTCTGTGGTACCTCCTCCGATGTCAATCACCATATTACCGATTGGTTCTTCCACCTCAATTCCGATACCTAAAGCTGCTGCCATTGGTTCGTGAATCAAGTACGTTTCTTTAGAATCAACATGGTCAGCTGAGTCAAAAACCGCACGTTTTTCCACCTCTGTAATTCCCGAAGGAATACAAATCACCATTTTCATATGAGAGAAAAACTTCTTGCGATTGCCAATCATATTTATCATACCTTCAATCATGCTTTCCGCAGCTTGAAAATCGGCAATTACACCATCCTTTAATGGACGAACGGTTTTAATATTTTCATGGGTTTTTTCGTGCATCTGCATTGCCTTTTTGCCCACTGCAATCGTCTCTCCCGTGCGGCGGTCTATAGCAACAATCGATGGTTCATCGACAACGACTTCCCCGTTTTGTATAATCAATGTATTAGCAGTACCAAGGTCAATTGCTAATTCTTGTGTAAAAAGGCTAAAAAATTTCATTCAATCAATTCTAATATGAGTGGTATGTTATAGAGACTGTTTTTTAAAAACAGCGTCACACATATTGCTCTTTCGGTTTAAATAATGTAGCTTTCTGTCCAAAAAATTGCGAAATTAAATGAATCACATTTAAAACAACTTGATGAAGGCTAAGCATTTAACCAAATTTAAAATTACTGAAAAACGGTGGGATAAAAAGGGTGTAATAATGGGATGTTAATCCAATTATGTGTAGTGTCCGCTCACAGTAATCTAGTATCTTTAGTTCTTAATAATTGCAAATTAGACTGCAAAAATACGTCAATTTTTCTTTTTACAGCTTTAAAAGGTACAAAAGAACTCATTTTTTATTGAAAAAGAAAGAAAAAAGCCGATTTGATTAAAAATGCTAAAAACTTATTTTGAAAAAATGGCAATTAACATCGTAAACATTTTGTTGAGTAGATTAGTACCGTATAACAAAAGTTTCTTTTCATTTAAAACAAGAGGAGTTTGAGGATGAAAATGATTTTACAAAAATCATTTTCATCCTCAAGAA